>NZ_QPFS01000200.1:0-4396 GCF_010906995.1 Rhodopseudomonas sp. WA056
CCCCGCCTCCCGCCCCGGCCAAACGGCCGGCTCCCGTTTCCGGCCAGCGCGCCCCCGCGAGGTGAGCCCGACAATGAGAATTGCCGCCCTTCCCCGTTCGCGCCGCGGCACGCTCGCCGCGGTTTGCGCCGCGCTGATCGCCGTGTCGGCCCTGGGGCCGCGACCGGCGGCGGCGCAGAGCGCCGTGCAGGGCGTGCCGAATGCGATGCAGGGCTTCTCGCAGAACCGCGACAAGCCGATCCAGATCGAATCCGACACGCTGGAAGTGCGCGACAAGAAGAAGGAAGCGACCTTCTCCGGCAACGTCAAAGTGGTGCAGGGCGACACCACGATGACTTCGCAGACCCTGGTGGTGTTCTACGATCAGGATCAGGCGCCGGCCAAGGGAGCCAAAGGCAAGCCGATGGCAGCGGCCGCGCCGGGGCCGGACGGCGCCTCGTCGATCCGGCGGCTCGAGGCCAAGGGCCATGTTGTCGTCACCCAGAAAGACCAGGTCGTCACCGGCGACAAGGCGGTGTTCGAGACCAAGACCAACCTCGTGACGATGACCGGCAATGTGGTGCTGACCCAGGCCCGCAACGTGGTGCGCGGCGATCGGCTGATGGTCGACATGACCACCGGCGTGTCGCGGGTGGAATCAGACAGCGGTCGGGTCCAGGGCCTGTTCCAATCGTCGGGGACAAATGGCGGCGGCCCGCTGCCACTCGGGCCGCCGACCGGTTCGGGCAAGCCGAAGTGACCCGGCGCGACGATCGGCGGGCACCGATGTTGAACCGGATGCCGCAGGCCTGTAACAGCGATTGGGAAGCCTTGCCCCTGTCGCAACGCCACAACGCCGTGGTGCCGGCACGCGGCACCGGCTGCGGCGCCACCCGTATGACGGTGGCATGGTGCGTCACTGGGCAGGTTCGATAGCGGCATGGTGGATCTTCGCGGCATGTTCCGTCGGCGCGGCCCGAAGGCTTCCGGGTTTGCAGGCGCACGAACCGATATCACCGGACTCGGCGACGAGGTCGGCGATTTGCTGACCGCGCCGGTCCGCGACGCCCCGCCGGTCGCGCGCAGCGATGCGTATGCGGCTCAGCAGAGAACGCCGATGGCCGCCGCTCCACGTCAGACCACGGCCCCGACCCGACAGGCGAGCGCACCCCGGGCCGCGACACCATCCGGCTATCTGGCAGTTCACAGCGTCGAGAAGAGCTTCGGCACCCGCAAGATCGTGCGCGGTGTCAGCATCTATGTCCGCCGCGGCGAAGCGGTCGGCCTGCTCGGCCCGAACGGCGCCGGCAAGACCACGGTGTTCTACATGATCACCGGGCTGATCAAGGCCGACAACGGCGCGATCGAACTCGACGGCCACGACGTCACCAAGCTGCCGATGTATCAGCGCGCCCGTCTCGGCATCGGTTACCTGCCTCAGGAAGCCTCGATCTTCCGCGGCCTCACGGTCGAACAGAACATCCGTGCGGTGCTGGAATCGGTCGAACCGGACAAGCGCAAGCGCGAGTCCCAGCTCGACAATCTGCTGCAGGAATTCAACATCGAGCGGTTGCGCAAATCGCCGTCGATCGCGCTGTCCGGCGGCGAGCGCCGCCGCGTCGAGATCGCCCGCGCGCTCGCGAGCCGGCCGAACTACATGCTGCTCGACGAGCCGTTCGCCGGCATCGATCCGATCGCGGTCGGCGACATCCAGGATCTGGTGCGACATCTCACCAATCGCGGCATCGGCGTTCTGATCACCGATCACAACGTCCGCGAAACGCTCGGCCTTACTGACCGCGCCTACATCGTCTATGCGGGCGAGATCCTGACCGAGGGGACGCCGGAAGATATCGTCAACGACCCGGACGTCAGGCGTCTTTACCTCGGCGAAGAGTTCCGGCTGTGAAGCCGGTTGCGGTTTGCACAGAGGGAGTCCATGATCTCCGGGTCCGGACCGATCCGACCTTGTGATCGTACTACCTAGATACCGGACCCGGCCGCCGCCGAAGTGCTGCCGCCTCTACTCCAAATTTCCCATTCGTCAAGGCGTGTACAACCGCACCGGAAAGGCGTAAGCAAGAAACGGACCAACTACCGTTTTGGCCACCATGGCGCTGTCGCAACGACTCGAATTCCGCCAGACACAGTCTCTGGTGATGACCCCGCAACTGATGCAGGCGATCAAGCTGCTTCAGTTGTCGAATCTCGACCTCGCGGCATTCGTCGAAGACGAACTCGAGAAGAACCCGCTTCTCGATCGCGCCAGTGACAATGGCGAGCCCCCGGTCGCGGGTGAGACCGCGGCGGACGGCAGCGAGAGCGCTAACGATTTCAGCCAGAGCGGCGGTGACGACGCCGGCGGTGAAAGCTCCGACTTCGTCGAGGCGGGAAGTGCCAGCGCCTTCGAGCCTGGCACCGAAGAGTGGATGCACCGGGATCTCGGCAGCCGCAGCGATATCGAGCAGACGCTCGATACCGGCATGGAGAACGTATTCCCCGAAGAGCCGGCCGAAGCCGCAGCCCGCGCCGCACAGGACAGCGCGCCGGCCTCCTATACGGAATGGGGCGGCGGGGCCTCGTCGGACGAGGGCTATAATCTCGAAGCCTTCGTGGCCGCCGAGACTTCGCTCGCCGATCATCTCGCCGAACAGCTCGCCGTTGCGGTGACGACGCCGTCGCAGCGCCTGATCGGTCAGTACCTGATCGATCTGGTCGACGACGCCGGCTACTTGCCGCCCGATCTCGGCGACGCCGCCGAACGGCTCGGCGCCAGTTCGGCCGAAGTCGAAGCGGTCGTGCACGTGTTGCAGACCTTCGATCCGCCCGGCATCTGCGCGCGCAACCTGAGCGAATGCCTCGCCATCCAGCTCCGCGAGCGCGACCGCTACGATCCGGCCATGCAGGCGCTGGTCGAACATCTCGATCTTTTGGCCAAGCGCGACGTCGCCAGCTTGCGCAAGATCTGCGGCGTCGACGACGAGGATCTCGTCGACATGATCGGCGAGATCCGCCACCTCGATCCGAAGCCCGGACTGAAATTCGGCTCGTCGCGGGTGCAGACCATCGTGCCCGACGTATTCGTCCGCCCCGGCCCCGACGGCGGCTGGCTGGTCGAACTCAACAGCGACACGTTGCCGAAGGTACTCGTCAACCAGTCGTATTATTCGGAGCTGTCGAAGACGATCCGCAAGGACGGCGACAAATCGTACTTCTCCGACTGTCTGCAGAACGCCACCTGGCTGGTGCGCGCGCTTGATCAGCGCGCCCGCACCATTCTCAAGGTCGCCACCGAGATCGTGCGCCAGCAGGACGGCTTCTTCACCCACGGCGTCAAACATCTGCGGCCGCTGAATCTGAAAGCCGTGGCCGACGCGATCCAGATGCACGAATCGACGGTGTCGCGCGTCACCGCCAACAAATACATGGCGACCAACCGCGGCACTTTCGAACTTAAGTATTTCTTCACCGCGTCGATCGCTTCCGCCGACGGCGGCGAAGCGCACTCGGCCGAAGCCGTGCGGCACCAGATCCGCCAGTTGATCGACAGCGAGGATCCGTCGGCGATCCTGTCGGATGATACGATCGTCGACCGGCTGCGCGAAGCCGGCATCGACATCGCGCGTCGCACCGTCGCGAAGTATCGCGAAGCGATGCGTATCCCCTCTTCAGTGCAGCGCCGCCGGGACAAACAGAACATGCTCGGTACGCAGTCGGCGGCCGCGAGCCGGTCCCGCGACACCGCCCCAGCTTGATTGCGCGGCCCTGCTCTGACTAGTGTCACCTCCCCTAAGACGAATCGAGGACTGCCATGACCATCCGGATATCCGGCAAGAGCATCAGCATCGGCGAAGCGCTGCGCGGCCGCGTGAGCGAACGCACCGAGGAGGTGTTGCGCAAGTATTTCGATGGCAACTATTCGGGACACTTCACGCTCAGCAAGGACGGTTTCGGCTTCCGTACCGATTGTGCGCTGCACCTTGATTCCGGCATCACCCTGGAAGCCGAGGCCAACGCGGCGGACGCTTATGCGAGCGCCGATCAGGCGCTGGTGCAGATCGAAAAGCGGCTGCGCCGCTACAAGAGCCGGCTGAAGGATCGTTCGGCGCGCAAGGCCCATGCCGAAGCCAACGCTCTGGCCGAACTCAGCACGCCGGTGGACGTGCCGAGCTACGTGATCGAGGCGCCCGGCGACGAGGAACATCAGGAAGACGCCTACAACCCGGTGATCATCGCCGAGGCCACCACCGCGATGAAGCGGCTCTCGGTGAGCGAGGCGGTGGTCGAGCTCGACCTCACCGGCGCGCCGGTGGTGGTGTTCCTGCACGGCGGCTCGGGCCGCGTGAACATCATCTATCGTCGTGCCGACGGCAATATCGGCTGGATCGATCCGCCGGTGCCGAACGGCGCCGCGAGC
>NZ_QPFS01000201.1:0-4380 GCF_010906995.1 Rhodopseudomonas sp. WA056
GATTCGGACCGCCCTTGGGGCCGCGATGCACCGGCAAACCGGGCGGTTTGTCGATCACCAGCATCAGCCCGTCGCGATACAGCACGCGCGCCTGGATCTCGTCCGCGGTCAGTTCCGGCACGTCGAATTGATCGGGGTGGCTTTCGTTCATGGCACGAAACGGCTAACACAGCGCCCTGATGAGCGACACTCCGGAAAATTCGAAACAGAGCTGGTGGCGGCGGCTGTCCAGCGGCTTGAAGCGCACCTCGAGTTCGATCGGGACGGCGCTGTCGGAATTCGTTTCCAAGCGCAAGCTCGATCGGGCGATGCTCGAGGAGATCGAGGACGTCCTGCTGCGAGCCGATCTCGGCGCCGAGGTAGCGTCGCGGATCGCCAGCGCGGTCGGCGAGGGCCGCTACGACAAGATGATCTCGGCCAGCGACGTCAAAGAGATCGTCGCCGCGGAGGTCGAGAAGGTGCTGGCGCCGGTGGCGCAGCCGCTCGTCGTCGATGCCGGGAAGAAACCGTTCGTGGTGCTGATGGTCGGGGTCAACGGCTCCGGCAAGACCACCACCATAGGCAAGCTGTCGGCGCGGTTCGCGTCCGAGGGCCACAAGGTGATGCTGGCCGCCGGCGATACCTTCCGGGCTGCGGCGATCGATCAGCTCAAGGTCTGGGGCGAGCGCACCGGCACGCCGGTTGTGGCGGGCGCGCAGGGCTCCGACGCGGCCGGTCTGGCCTTCAATGCGCTGACGGCGGCGAAGGAGCAGGGCCGCGACGTGCTGCTGATCGACACCGCCGGGCGGTTGCAGAACCGCACCGAGCTGATGAGCGAGCTCGAAAAAGTGGTGCGGGTGATCAAGAAGGTCGATGCGACCGCGCCGCACGCGGTGCTGCTGGTGCTCGACGCCACCGTCGGCCAGAACGCGCTGTCGCAGGTCGAAGCATTCACCAAGACCGCCGGCGTCACCGGGCTGGTGATGACCAAGCTCGACGGCACCGCCCGCGGCGGCATCCTGGTGGCGATCGCCGAGAAGCACAAACTGCCGGTGCATTTCATCGGCGTCGGCGAAGGGGTCGACGACCTGTCGCCGTTCACCGCGCGCGATTTCGCCAAGGCGATCGCCGGCACGGAGGCCGCATGAGCGACGAGCTCCTCGAGAAGAACCGGCCGCATCCGCTGTTCAAACTGGCGACCGAGCTCGGCCCGCTGCTGGTGTTCTTCGTCGTCAACGCCAAGTTCAATCTGTTCGCCGCCACCGGCGCCTTCATGGTCGCGGTGGTGGCCGCGATGATCGCGTCCTATGCGGTCACCCGGCACGTTCCGGTCATGGCGCTGGTGACCGCGGTGGTGGTGCTGGTGTTCGGCACCCTGACGCTGGTGCTGCACGACGAGACCTTCATCAAGATGAAGCCGACCATCGTGTACGCGCTGTTCGCTGCGGTGCTCGGCGGCGGCCTGCTGTTCGGCCGCTCGTTCATCGCCATCATGTTCGATCAGGTGTTCAACCTGACGGCGCAGGGCTGGCGCAAGCTGACGCTGCGTTGGGCGTTGTTCTTCTTCGCCATGGCCCTGCTCAACGAAGCGGTCTGGCGGACGCAGTCGACCGACTTCTGGGTCAATTTCAAGGTATTCGGCATGGTGCCGCTGACCATGCTGTTCGCGATGACGCAAATGCCGCTGATCAAGCGCTACGCGGCCGAACCGGCGACGCTCGAACAGAGCGCCGCCGGCGAAGGCGACGTGTCGGGGCGCTGACCGCGATCCCCTCTTCCCGGCTTCGCCTCGCTTACTTCTGCTTGGCGATGATCTTGTCCTTGATGCCGTCGTAGGTCTTCTGCGGCACGATCTTCTTGTGCACCAGTTCGTCCTTGCCCTTGTAGGGCCGGCCCTTGATGATTGCGGCCGAGTACGCCTTGCCGACGCCGGGCAGTGCATCGAGCTGTTCGGCGGTCGCTGAATTGATGTCGAGGGGCTCGGTCTTCTCGGACTTCGCCGGGGCTGCCGCCTTGCTGTCGGCTTTCGGCGGAGGGGCCATCTTGTCGGATTTGGCGGTCGGCGGCGTGGCCGGCTGAGGCGCCTGCGCCATCGCGGGCGCGGCGGCGAACAGGCCGAGCGCGACGGCGGCGGCGAGCGGGGCGAGCGTGAGACGACGCAAAGTCGAAATACTCATCGGATGTCCCTCCAGAGGACGTTGTTAGTAACGTCCGAAAGCTCATCCGGATTCGTGGCGCCGCAATGGCGCTGCGATGAACGGCCGATAAACGGTCCGATTTATTTCTCGGAGGGTTTTCGGCCGTGCTAACAGGCCGATCAGCTCTCCGGCGCCGCGAGCGCCTTGGCGATCTCGGGCTTCAAGACCTTCTCGAGGTTGTCCGGAGTGATCGGGCCGACCAGCTTGTAGGCGATCCTGCCGTCGCGGCCGACCACGAAGGTTTCCGGCACGCCGTACACCCCCCATTCGATCGCGGCGCGGCCGGAGACGTCGACCCCCACCGCGGCGAACGGGTTGCCGTACCGGCCGAGGAAGCGGCGGGCGTTGTCCGGCTTGTCCTTGTAGTCGATCCCGACGAGCTGAATCCGGCTGTCTTCCGCCAGCGTCATCAGCAGCGGCGCCTCGTCGTGGCAGGGCACGCACCAGGACGCCCAGACGTTGACGACGCTGACCCTGCCCTTGAACATCGCCGGATCGAGACCGGCGACCTGGGTGCCGTCGCGGCTCAGGCCTTCCAGCGGCGGCAGCGGGGTCTGCGGCGCCGGCCGGCCGATCAGCGCCGACGGGATCCGCGATACGTCGCTGTCGCCGAGCCGAAACCAGAACAACACCGCCAGCCCGGCGAACAGCAGCGCCGGCAGCACCACCAGCCAGGAACGGCGCTTCGACGAGGCGGGGTCGAGGGTGTCGGTCATGATGATCCGTCGGGTTCAGTGGTCGGTGGCGCTGCGGCCGGAACGGCGCACGGCGCCGCGCGCTTCGAGGTCGCGCAGCCGCGCCTTCTGCTTACGATAGTCGAGCACTACCCAGCCGATTAGCAGCAGCACCACGATCGCGGTCGCGGCGTAGGACGAGACGATGAAGTCCGCGTATTTGCCGAACATCACGCCGCCTCGGCCCGGCTGGCCTGCAGCATCTGCAGCGAGCGAACTCGCCGTCGCAGGATTTCGTTGCGCATCGCCGCCAGATGCAAGGTCAGAAACAGCAGCGAAAATCCGATCGCGGTGACCAGCAGCGGGATCAGGAACGCCTTGTCGAGCGTCGATCCTCCCATCCGCACCACCGAGGCCGGCTGGTGCAGCGTATTCCACCAGTCGACCGAGAACTTGATGATCGGCAGGTTGATGGCGCCGACGAGGGTCAGCACCGCCGCGGCGCGCGCCGCCCGCGACGGGTCCTCGACCGCGCGCCACAGCGCGATCAGGCCGAGATACATCAGAAACAGCACCAGCATCGAGGTCAGCCGGGCATCCCATTCCCAATAGGTGCCCCACATCGGCCGGCCCCACAGCGAGCCGGTGACCAGCGCCAGAAACGTGAAGGCCGCGCCGATCGGCGCCGCAGTCTTGGCGGCGACGTCGGCGAGCGGATGCCGCCACACCAGGGTGCCGAGCGCGGCGATGCTCATCACCCCCCAGACGGCCATCGCCAGCCAGGCGTTCGGCACGTGCACGAACATGATCTTGACGGTGGCGCCCTGCTGGTAGTCGTCCGGCGCCAGCATCGCCTGGGTGAGGCCGGCCGCCAACGCCAATGCGGTCGCGGCCGCCAGCCACGGCAGCAGGCGCCCTGCCAGCGTCAGGAACCGGGTCGGATTGGCGAGTTCGGTCAGCTTCATGACGTCCCTGATAATGTCCGGGACCGGCGCAGGCAATGACGTGGGTCAGATCAGGGGCGACTTCCGAAGGAGTTGATCGGCGGTGAAGCGCCTGCGCGCGGGTGCGAATCCGGCGTGTCGCGGGTCCGAACCGACGGCATCTGCACCGAACCAACGACGCTGCGCCTGTTCTAGTCCAGCCCCTGCCTCAGGCTGGCGGCGGCGGCGAACGGGCCGATCACCAGGCTGAGCAGCGAGATCGCGCACAGGATCGAAAACGGCGTGCCGAACGACACCGGGCCGACAATTGCCGCCTGGGAGGCCGAAACGCCGAAGATCAGCACCGGGATCGACAGCGGCAGCACCAGCACGGCCAGCAGCAGGCCGCCGCGGCGAAGCGTCACCGCCAGCGCGGCGCCGATCATGCCGGTGAAGGTCAGCGCCGGGGTGCCGGCCAGCAGCGTCGCCATCACGGCCAGCGATGCGCTGCCGTCGAGGTTGAGCAGCAGGCCGAGTACCGGGGTCGCGACGATCAGCGGCAGCCCTGCCGCCAGCCAATGCGCCAGCGCCTTGGCGGCGCAGGTC
>NZ_QPFS01000202.1:0-4308 GCF_010906995.1 Rhodopseudomonas sp. WA056
GAGCTGTACTGCGTGCTGCCGACGCCCGGCATCACCGACGAGCAGATCGTGTTCTTCGTCGGCCACGTCGATTCCAGCGCGGTGCTGCAACGTGCCGGTCTTGCCGAAGAGGACGAGGACACCGAGCCGTTCGTCGTGTCGATCGACGAGGCGCTCGCGGCGCTGAGCCGGGGCGCGTTCAGCAACGCGCTGCTGGTCACCGCGATGCAGTGGCTGGCACTGAATCGTGCGCAGTTGCGGGAGTGTCTCAGCCGAGCCGCTTGATCGCGGTCAGGGCGCTGCCGCCGTCTGCGATCCGGACGATCGCTTGCTGCGCCGGTTCGATCGCCGTCGCCATGTGATACGCGTTGGCGTGAACGATGCTCTCCGCGTCGCGCACGATCGCGACGTGGCCTTTCCAGAACATCAGGTCGCCACGCTTGAGCGCCGGCCCGCCAGTGAGCGGCAACGGTTTCCCCAGCGCTGCCTCCTGCATGTCGCTGTCGCGAGGAGCGGCGATGCCGCAGGCGGCAAGCGCGGTCTGGACCAGTCCTGAACAATCGACGCCGAGACTGGTACGTCCGCCCCACAAATACGGGGTGCCGACGAAGCGCCCGGCGACGGCCACGAAGTCGGTCTCGAAGCGATCGAGCGCGGCAAGATGCTGTGGGGGCAGGTACCAGCCGTCCTGCGTGACAGCGAAGCCCGCGTCCTCACCGAGAACCGCGAGCCGTGCGCCGAGCGGCAACGTTGCGATCGGCGGCATTTTGATAGACGCGGCGGGGAACGCAAAGGTGCGGAGTGCTGAAACCCTGTGGGTCGGCTCCGCGGCGGATCGGCGCAAGGCCGCGACCGGCAGCCAGCCGACATAGTGGTCGGTCGCGAGCTGACCCCACGCCCAGCCGTCGTCGTTGCGATCATAGATGACGACGCGTTCGCCGAGCAGCGCCTCGGTTTCCAGCGGAGCGTCGGGGTGCGGCGTCCGCCGCAGCGGTGCGATCGCGGCGCCGATCGCGAAGGTCTCGCCTTCGACGAACCGCGCAGCGGCGACCTGGCCTTCGAGCTGTCTCGCCGCGAGATCGGGCCGCGCCGGCGTCAGTCTCCGATCGAACTCTGGATCAGCCATAGCGCTCGCTCAACAGCGCGAAGATCGCACGCGCGGCCTGGCATTCGCCGCCTTCGGGCCGGCCGGGCTTGGACTTCGGGGTCCAGCCGTAGATGTCGACATGCAGCCAGCTCTTGGCTGCTTCGACGAAACGCTGCAGGAACAGCGCGCAGGTGATCGAGCCGGCGAAGCCGCCGGACGGCGCGTTGTTGATGTTCGCGACCTTGGAGTCGAGCCACGAGTCGTACGGGGCCCACAGCGGCATCCGCCACAGCGGATCGTGCTCGGCCTTCGCGTGGCGTGCGAGGTCGAGCGCCAGCGCTTCATCGTTGGTGTAGTAGGGCGGCAGGTCAGGACCGAGCGCGACGCGGGCGGCACCGGTCAGGGTGCCGAGATCAATCAACAGGTCGGGGGCTTCTTCATCCGCATAGGCCAGCGCGTCGGCCAGCACCAAGCGGCCTTCGGCGTCGGTATTGCCGATCTCGACGGTCGGCCCCTTGCGTGAGGCGAAGATGTCGAGCGGACGCATCGCATTGCCGGCGACGGCGTTCTCGACAGCCGGGATCAGTACGCGCAGCCGCAGCTTCAATCCGGCATCCATGATCATCGAGGCCAGCGCCAGGACGTTGGCGGCGCCGCCCATGTCCTTCTTCATGATCAGCATGGCGCTCGACGGCTTCAGGTCGAGCCCGCCGGTGTCGAAGCAAACGCCCTTGCCGACCAGCGTCACCCTCGGATGCGAAGCGTCGCCCCAGGTCAGGTCGATCAGCCGCGGCGCGCGGGTCGAGGCCATGCCGACGGCGCGGATCAGCGGGAAGTTGCGGGCGGCGAGGTCGTCGCCGACGATCGCGTCGAATGCCGCACCGAAGCGTTGCGCCAGAGTCTGCGCCGCTTCGGCAAGTTCGGCCGGTCCCATGTCGTTCGCCGGGGTGTTGATCAGGTCCCGTGCCAGCGCCACGGCTTCTGCGGTGCGGCTGATCGCTGCCACGTCGATGCCGTCCGGCGGCACCAGTTTCACGGCCGAGGGCTCGGCGTGGCGATAGCGGGCGAACTTGTAGGCCCCGAGCGCGAAGGCCAGCACCGCGAGCCGGGCGTCGTGCGGCGCGTTGGCGAAGCGATAGCTGCCGGCCGGCAGCAGGCCGGGCAGGGCGCCGGGACGGAACGGGTCGTGGCCCTTGGCATCCGCCTCGTCGAGCCCGAACAACACGTGGCCGATGTCGCCTTCCGCCGTTGGCAGCGCCAGATACTGCCCGGGTTTGCCGTTGTAGCCCGCCGCCGCCGCAAACCGCTGCGCGGCTTCGGGCAGCCCGGCGCGGATCGTGTCCCAGCTCGATCTGGTGACGAACGAGATCGGAACGGCCGGCTGGTCGGAAACAGATTGAAACATCGCGTGCATGAGTTGCGTCTTTCGAATCGTGGGCGGCGGCGACGCCATCGGATTAACCCAACATTAGGGTTAACGCTCTATTGCTGAGCCGGAAGTCGTCGGCTTTGTGAGTAAGGGTGCCATGCGCGAGCTGTCTTGTCTTGCCCGGTTTGTTGCATCCGCGGCGCTGACCGTCAGCCTTGCGGTCAGTCTCGCGGGTTGCAAGACGGTGGGCATGTCGGGCGTCACGGGGGCGCTCGGCGAACGCAGCGAGGCTCCGGCCGATCCAAGCCGCACTGCGGATATCACCGGCGAGCGATACCGGGCGCGACCGAGCGATCCCGCCGCTGCTATCGCTTACGGCAACGCGCTGCGTGCGATCGGGCAGCGCGCCCAGGCGGTGGCGGTGCTGGAAAAAGCCTCGCTCGCCAATCCGAGCAACAAGGCCGTGCGCGCCGCCTACGGCCGCGCGCTCGCCGACAACGGCAATTTCCAACTCGCGTTCGATACGCTGTCGCGGGCACACAGCCCGGACAATCCGGACTGGCGGATTCTGTCGGTGCAGGGCACGGTGCTGGACCAGATGGGCCGCAACGACGAGGCGCGGCGCTACTATGCCAGCGCGTTGCGGCTGGCGCCGGGCGAGCCCTCGGTGCTGTCGAACCTCGGCATGTCCTATGTGCTGACCAAGGAACTGCCCAGGGCCGAAGAGACCTTGCGTCAGGCCTATTCCAGCGGCCGGGCCGACGAGCGGGTACGGCAGAATCTGGCGCTGGTGATCGGATTGCAGGGCCGCTACGCCGAGGCCGAGTCGATCGTCCGTGCGGATCTGCCGCCGGACGAAGCGGCCGCCAACGTCGCCTATCTCAAGCAGATGGTGAGCGGCCAGGACACGGCGCGCGCCGGCCGCGGCGTGATGGCTTCGGGCCGCTGACGGCGAACCACGGCCGGGTCTCGACGCGTTACTGCATCGCCGCGAGGCGGATGCCGGTCGGGCCGAGGATCACCACGAACAGCACCGGCAGGAAGAACACGATCATCGGCACGGTGAGCTTGGGCGGCAGCGCGGCGGCCTTCTTCTCGGCCTCGTTCATCCGCATGTCGCGGTTCTCCTGCGCCATCACCCGCAGGCTCTGACCGAGCGGGGTGCCGTAGCGCTCCGACTGCTGCAGCGCCAGACAGACCGATTTGACGCCGTCGAGGCCGGTGCGCTGCGCGAGGTTTTCGTAGGCCTGCTTGCGATCCTGCAGGTACGATAATTCGGCAGTCGTGAGGGTGAACTCTTCGGCGAGCGGGATCGACTGCGAGCCGATCTCGATCGACACCCGGCGAAACGCCGCTTCGATCGACATGCCTGATTCGATGCAGATCAGCAGCAGATCGAGCGCGTCGGGAAAAGCCCGCTTGATCGACAATTGCCGCTTCTGAATCGCGTTCTTCAGAAACAGCATGGGAGCCTGCATGCCGAAGAAGATCGCGGCGATGCAAATGCCGATCTTGACGGTGAGCGGCTGCTGCAGATCGGTGATCACGAAGATGTACAGCGCCGAAGCCAGGCCGAAAACGACCGGCATCACCAGGCGGAAGAACAGAAAGGTGATGTAGGGCGCCTGGCCGCGATAGCCGGCCATCACCAGCTTGTCGCGCGCACTCTCCTGCGCCAGCCATTTGGCGAGGTTGAAGTCTTCCACCACGCGGGCCACGAATTTCTTCGGCGCCTGGCGCAGCGACACTTTTTCGGCTTTGGCGAGCCGGTCACGCTCGCGCTGGCGGATCCGCTCGCGTTCGCTGCCGACCGCCTTCATCCGCTTGGCCAAGGTATCGCCGACGATGAACGGGGTGACCAGCGTGTAGGCGG
>NZ_QPFS01000203.1:0-4246 GCF_010906995.1 Rhodopseudomonas sp. WA056
CGCCGGGCGGGCCTGTCGAACGGGTGATCGCGCAGATCTCTGGTGCCGACACAGGCGCGTCGTCGCGCGTCTCCGGCTCGTCCGGCGGCGATTTCGGTTCGCGGCCGCAAGCGGCGGGGGCGGCCGATGCGGTCAACTCGAAATATCGCGGTGCGCAGGGCCTCGATCCCGAATTCGTCAAGAGTTTGGAGAGACAGTTCGGCTTCGACAAGCCGGCACCCGAGCGCTTTGCGATCATGCTGTGGAATTTCGCCCGGTTCGATTTCGGCAACAGCTACTTCCGCGACGTCAGCGTCCTGCAATTGATCAAGGAGAAGCTGCCGGTCTCGATGTCGCTCGGAATCTGGATGACGCTACTGACCTACCTGGTGTCGATCCCGCTCGGCATCCGCAAGGCGGTCCAGGACGGCTCGAAGTTCGACACCTGGACTTCGGCGGTGATCATCATCGGGTTTGCGATCCCGGGCTTCCTGTTTGCGATCCTGTTGATCATTCTGTTCGCTGGCGGCTCGTTCTTCAGCTGGTTTCCGCTGCGCGGGCTGACATCCGACGGCTGGAGCGATTTTCCCTGGTACTGGAAGATCATCGACTATTTCTGGCACCTGACCTTGCCGCTGATCTCGATGGCGCTCGGCGCGTTCGCCACCATGACGCTGCTGACCAAGAACTCATTCCTCGACGAGATCCGCAAGCAATACGTCATGACCGCGCGCGCCAAGGGCTGCAGCCAGACCCAGGTGCTGTATGGTCACATCTTCCGCAACGCCATGCTGATCGTGATCGCCGGGTTTCCGAGCGCCTTTATCGGCGCGTTCTTTTCCGGATCGCTGCTGATCGAGACCATCTTTTCGCTCGACGGGCTCGGCCTGCTCGGTTTCGAGAGCGTGTTGAACCGGGATTATCCGGTGGTGTTCGGAACGCTGTTCGTGTTTTCGCTGGTCGGCCTGGTGGTGAACCTGATCTCCGATCTCACCTATATGTGGATCGATCCGCGGATCGACTTCGAGGCGCGGGACGTCTGATGACGCTGATCGCACGCGAGCCGATCGAGAGCACCACCAACATGCCGCTGGGCGAGGCAGTACCGCCGACGCGAAACCGGCTGGCGCTGTCGCCGCTGAACAAGCGGCGGTGGCAGAACTTCAAGGCCAATCGCCGTGGCTACTGGTCCTTGTGGATATTCCTGGTGCTGTTCGGGGTGTCGCTGTTTGCCGAGTTCATCGCCAATAACCGGCCGCTGCTGATCAAGCTCGACGGTCATTACTATTTCCCGGCGGTGGTGACGTATTCCGAGACCACCTTCGGCGGCGATTTCGAGACGGCGGCCGATTACCGCGACCCATATTTGCAGAAGCTGATCGCCGACAAGGGAGGCGTCGTGGTCTGGCCTCCGATCCGTTACTCCTACGGAACCCACAATCTCGATCTGCCGACGCCGGCGCCGTCGAAACCGACCTGGATGCTGACCGAACAGGAATGCGCGGCGGTGGTCGCCAAGAAAGGCGTCAAGAGCTGTCGAGACCTCGAGTACAACTGGCTCGGGACCGACGATCAGGGTCGCGACGTGGTGGCGCGGCTGATCTACGGCTTCCGGATCTCGATCCTGTTCGGCCTGAGCCTGACGATTGTGTCGTCGATCATCGGCATTGCGGCCGGCGGTATCCAGGGCTATTTCGGCGGATGGGTCGATCTGACCTTCCAGCGCTTGATCGAAGTCTGGACCGCGATCCCGTCGCTGTATCTGCTGCTGATCCTGTCGTCGGTGCTGGTGCCGGGCTTCTTCGTGCTGCTCGGCATTTTGTTGCTGTTTTCCTGGGTGTCGCTGGTCGGTCTGGTGCGCGCCGAATTCCTGCGCGGCCGCAATTTCGAATATATCACCGCGGCTCGCGCGCTGGGTGTTTCCAATGCCAAGATCATGGTGCGGCACCTGCTGCCGAACGCGATGGTGGCGACCATGACGTTTCTGCCGTTCATCGTCTCGTCCTCGGTGATGACGCTCACCGCGCTCGACTTCCTCGGCTTCGGCCTGCCGCCCGGCTCGCCGTCGCTCGGGGAATTGCTGGCGCAGGGCAAGGCCAACGTCCAGGCGCCCTGGCTCGGCTTCACCGGCTTCTTCGCGGTTGCGGTCATGCTGTCGCTGCTGATCTTCATCGGCGAGGCCGTTCGCGACGCCTTCGACCCGCGCAAGACGTTCAGGTGAGCCGCATGGACGCGATCAACCAGCCCCTGCTCGACGTCAGCGATCTGTCGGTTGCGTTTCACCAGCCGAGCGGCACCACCACCGCGGTCGACCGTGTTTCGTACCAGATCAAACGCGGCGAATGCGTCGCGCTGGTCGGTGAGTCCGGTTCGGGCAAGTCGGTCAGTGCGCTGTCGATCCTGAAGCTGCTGCCTTATCCGAGCGCTTCGCATCCGTCCGGTCAGATCCGGTTCAAGGGCCGCGATCTGCTCGGGATGTCGGAGCACGAGATTCGCGGCATTCGCGGCAACGAAATCTCGATCGTGTTTCAGGAGCCGATGACCTCGCTCAATCCGCTGCACACGATCGAGCAGCAGATCGGCGAGATCCTGCAACTGCACAGCGGTCCGCGCGGCGCCAAGGCGCGGGCGCGGATCGTCGAACTGCTGACCCAGGTCGGCATTCCCGAGCCCGAGACGCGGCTTGCCAGCTATCCGCATCAACTGTCCGGCGGCCAGCGGCAGCGGGTGATGATTGCGATGGCGCTGGCCAACGAGCCGGATCTGCTGATCGCCGACGAGCCGACTACCGCGCTCGACGTCACCGTGCAGGCGCAGATTCTGGCGCTGCTTGCCGACATCCGCGCCAGACTCGGGATGAGCATGCTGTTCATCACCCACGATCTCGGCATCGTCCGCCGCATCGCCGACACCGTCTGCGTGATGCACACCGGCAAGATCGTCGAGCAGGGGCCTGTCGAACAAGTCTTCACCGCACCTCAGCACGCCTACACGCAGGCGCTGCTCGCCGCCGAGCCGAAGCCGGATCCGGCCCCGCCGCGTCCCGACGCGCCGGTCGTGATTTCGACCGACGATCTCAAGGTCTGGTTTCCGATCAAGCGCGGGCTGCTGCGCAAGACCGTCGGCCATATCAAGGCGGTGGACGGCGTGACGCTCGCGATCCGCAAGGGCGAGACGCTCGGTGTGGTCGGCGAGTCCGGTTCGGGCAAGACCACGCTGGGACTGGCGATGTTGCGGCTGATCTCCTCCGAAGGCCCGATCGTGTTTCTGTCCAACAATATCCAGGGGTTGAAGTTCAAGCAGATGCGGCCGTTCCGCCGCGACATGCAGATCGTATTTCAGGATCCGTTCGGCGCGCTCAGCCCGCGCATGTCGGTCGGCGACATCATCGCCGAGGGACTGAGCGTGCACCAGCCGCAGATCGGCGAGGCCGAGCGCGAGGCGCGGGTGGTCAAGGCGCTCACGGATGTCGGTCTCGATCCGGCGACGCGCTTCCGTTATCCGCATGAGTTCTCCGGCGGCCAGAGGCAGCGCATCTCGATCGCGCGCGCAGTGGTGCTGGAGCCGAACTTCGTCGTGCTCGACGAGCCGACCAGCGCGCTCGACATGTTGTTTCAGGCGCAGATGGTCGACCTGCTGCGCGAATTGCAGCGCAAGCGCGATCTCACTTACATGTTCATTTCCCACGACCTGCGAGTCGTCGCCTCGCTCGCCAGTCATCTGATCGTCATGAAGCACGGCAAGGTCGTCGAGGAAGGCCCGGCGGCGGAGCTGTTCAAAAACCCGAAGACGGATTATACGCGAGCGCTGTTTGCCGCCGCGTTCCGGCTCGAAACCGCTCCGGACGTCGCCGCGGCGCAATAGGTGCTTGATGAGCGAACGTGACGAAACTGATCAGCTCGCGGATCGCGCGGCCGATGTTACCGTGTCGGTGCCCGAGACGATCGGGAAGGGCTTTATGGCCTACGAACGCTACGAGGTTTCGCTGCGGCGCGAGGGCGAACCTCCGTTGCTGCAGCAGCGCGATGTGCTGCGCGCCAGCCGGGTCGCCGCGGTGATCCCGATCGATCTCGCACGGGACGCGGTGGTGCTGATCCGTCAGTTCAGGCTGCCGGCGCATTTCGCAACCGGGCGCGGCGACATGGTCGAGATCGTTGCCGGGCGGATCGATCCGCACGAAACCGATGCCGAGGCCGCGCGACGTGAATGCATCGAGGAGATCGGGGTCGCTCCCGATCAGCTCGCGGAGCTGTACTGCGTCTGGCTC
>NZ_QPFS01000204.1:0-4217 GCF_010906995.1 Rhodopseudomonas sp. WA056
GTCCGGGGTCTGCGACGCGGCATCGTCGGGCGCGGGTGCGACTTCGAGGGTCTGGGCTTGCTCGGGCCGCGCGAGCGCCAGGCGATCGCCTTTCAGCGTGCGGTCGACCTTCGGATAGTCCGAAGCCTGGAAGCGCGGCGGCGCCTGGAGCAGCGGATTGCGGCTCGGCGCGAGGCCGCCGCTGCGGCCTTCGATGCTGACCAGGCGCGCGGCGCCGAGCTGCGGCATCCAGGTTCCCATCGGGCGGCCGAACGAGAACGTCGCGACCTGCACCGAGCCCAGCGAGGACGCGAACATCCGCTTCTGCCAACGCTCGGTGGCGCCGGTCTGCCGCACCAGCAGCGAGGCGATATCCTGGTGTCCGATTTCGTTGGGCAGCGCCGCGAAGACACAAACCCCGAGGCCGAAGGACGCAATCCGCGCGCCCTTCGACCGGTTACGCATGACTGACATCGATACGCTCACGCAACGCTTACTGGCGACCAAGTCCGAGGGTTTCGGACAAGTTGATCGTTTGCGTTGTTATCCGATTAAAGTTGCCCGTGCGTTAATGGCCGATGCACGCGCGCAACACGCAACGCCGAGCTGTTAGTTCACGGAACCGGCTGCGAATGTGGTGAATCAGCGCTTCACGGCGGTGGTTAAGAATGCGTTGCGGGACGTCGTTAACAGGACGCTGCGCACAAGCCGCGCCGCTGGTTACCAGCGCAAAATACAAATGGCCGGGACGAGGCCCGGCCATTCGAAATCCGATCAGTCTTGCGAGGCGCGATTACGCCTGGCTGGCGATCGCCTTGCCGAGCGCGGCCTGCGCGGCGGCGAGCCGCGCGATCGGCACGCGGTACGGCGAGCACGACACGTAGTTGAGGCCGACTTCGTGGCAGAACGCCACCGAGGCCGGATCGCCGCCGTGTTCGCCGCAGATGCCGACCTTGAGATCGCGGCGGGTCTTGCGGCCGCGCTCGACGCCGATCCGGACCAATTCGCCGACGCCGTCGCGGTCGACCGAGACGAACGGATCGACCGAAAAGATGCCCTTCTCGATATAGGTGCCGAGGAAGCTGGCGGCGTCGTCGCGGCTGATGCCGAAGGTCGTCTGGGTCAGATCGTTGGTGCCGAACGAGAAGAATTCGGCGCCCTCGGCGATGTCGCCGGCCATCAGGCAGGCGCGCGGCAGTTCGATCATGGTGCCGACCTGATACTTCAGGCTGCTGCCGGTCTCGCGGTTCACCGCATGCGCGGTGGCGTCGATCCGGGCCTTGACCAGTTCGAACTCGGCGCGGGTCGCGATCAGCGGCACCATCACTTCGAGACCGACCTGTTCGCCGGTACGCTTCTCGGCCTCGACAGCGGCCTCGAAGATGGCGCGGGCCTGCATCTCGGCGATCTCCGGATAGGCGATCGCCAGACGGCAGCCGCGGAAGCCGAGCATCGGGTTGAACTCGGCCAGCTCGCGGGCGCGATCGGCCAGCCGGCGCGGATCGGCGTTCATCGCCCGCGCCACTTCCTCGATCTCGGCGTGGCTGTGCGGCAGGAACTCGTGCAGCGGCGGGTCGAGCAGCCGCACCGTCACCGGCAGGCCCTTCATGATCTCGAACAGCTCGACGAAGTCGGCGCGCTGCATCGGCAAAAGCTTGGCGAGCGCGGCGCGGCGCGACTGCTCGTCTTCGGCCAGGATCATCTCGCGCACGGTGCGGATGCGGGTCTCTTCGAAGAACATGTGCTCGGTGCGGCACAGGCCGATGCCTTCGGCGCCGAACTTGATGGCGGTGCGGGCGTCGACCGGGGTGTCGGCGTTGACGCGGACCTTGAGCTTGCGGACCTCGTCGGCCCAGCCCATCAGCGTGTTGAAATCGCCCGACAGCTCCGGCTCGATCATTGGCATCTTGCCGGCCAGCACCTGGCCGGTGCCGCCGTCGATCGTGATGATGTCGCCGGCCTTGAAGGTGCGGTTGCCGATCATCATCGTGCCGCGGCCGTAATCGACGCGGATCGCGCCGCAGCCCGACACGCAGGGCTTGCCCATGCCGCGCGCCACCACGGCAGCGTGCGAGGTCATGCCGCCGCGGGTGGTGAGGATGCCTTCCGAGGCGTGCATGCCGTGAATGTCTTCGGGGCTGGTCTCGATCCGGACCAGGATCACCTTGCGGCCGTCGGCATGCAGCTTGGCGGCCTCGTCCGACGAGAACACGATCTCGCCGGAGGCGGCGCCGGGCGACGCCGGCAGGCCGGTGGCGATGACGTCACGCTTGGCGTTGGGGTCGATGGTCGGGTGCAGAAGCTGGTCGAGCGAGCCCGGCTCGATCCGGGTGACCGCGTCCTGGCGGTTGATCAGCCCCTCGTTGGCGAGCTCGACCGCGATCCGCAGCGCCGCCTTGGCGGTGCGCTTGCCGCCGCGGGTCTGCAGCATCCACAGCTTGCCCTGCTCGATCGTGAATTCCATGTCCTGCATGTCGCGGTAGTGCTTTTCCAGCAGGGTGTAGATCCGCGTCAGCTCGTTGAAGGCGTCGGGCATCGCCATTTCCATCGACGGCTTGTCGGAGCCGGATTCGATGCGGGCATATTCGGTGATGTCCTGCGGGGTGCGGATGCCGGCGACGACGTCCTCGCCTTGCGCGTTGATCAGGAACTCGCCGTACAGCCGGCTTTCGCCGGTCGACGGGTTGCGGGTGAAGGCGACGCCGGTCGCCGAGGTCTCACCCATGTTGCCGAACACCATCGCCTGAACGTTGACGGCGGTGCCCCAGGATTCCGGAATGTCGTGCAGGCGGCGATAAGTCACCGCGCGGGCGTTCATCCACGACGAGAACACCGCGCCGATCGCGCCCCAGAGCTGGTCGTTCGGATCCTGCGGGAAGTCCGCGCCGGTCTCGCGCGCCACCGCGTCCTTGTACTGGCCGACCAGATCGACCCAGTCGTCGGCATCGAGATCGGTGTCGAGCGTGAAGCCCTTGGCGTCCTTGTAAGCGTCGAGGATTTCCTCGAAGTGATGATGCTCGAAGCCGAGCACCACGTCGGAATACATCGTGATGAAGCGGCGATAGCTGTCGTAGGCGAAGCGGCGATCACCGGATTTCGCCGCCACGGCCTCGACGGTCTCGTCGTTGAGGCCGAGATTGAGCACGGTGTCCATCATGCCCGGCATCGAGGCGCGGGCGCCGGAGCGCACCGAGACCAGCAGCGGGTTCTGAGGATCGCCGAACTTCTTGCCGGTGAGCTTGCCGACATACTCCAGCGCGCGTTCGACCTGCGACTGCAGTTCCTTCGGGTAGGTCTTGCCGTTGGCGTAGAAGTAGGTGCAGACCGAGGTCGGAATGGTGAAGCCGGGCGGCACCGGCAGGCCGAGATTGGCCATCTCGGCGAGGTTGGCGCCCTTGCCGCCGAGCAGGTCGCGCATGTTGGCGCGGCCTTCGGCCTTGCCGTCGCCGAAGGTGTAGACCCACTTGCCGGCCTTCGGCGCGGCGACGGCTTTCGCGGCCGGCTTCTTGGCGGGCTTGGCCGCGGGCTTCGAGGCAGGCTTGCTGACCGGCTTGGCCGACGCCTTGGTCACTGTCTTGGCGGCGGGCTTCGTCACCGTTTTGGCCTTGGCGGCAGATTTCGCCGGAGCCTTCGCCGCGGACTTTGCCGGAGCCTTCACCGGAGCCTTGGCAACGGACTTGCCGACGGACTTGGCTGCCGATTTGCCAGCAGGCTTCGAGGCCGGTTTGCTAACAGCCTTCTTGGCCGCCTTCGGCGGGCTCTTGGCCACCGCTTTCCGGGCACTCGACGCTGCGGCGCCCTTTCCGCGCGCAGCACCAGAAGACTTGGATTTCGGGGCGGTCTTCTTCTTCGAAGCGGCTTTGGCCATGGCTTTCAACGGTCCGCGAGAGAGGAACAGAAAACGGGCGCTTTAGACCACGTTTTGGCGGTCGCAAGCAAGGCGGCGGAACCCGTGACGACTAAAGATGCAGGAAGCGCAGCGCGCCGAGACCGATCAGTCCGACACAGATCAGGTAGATCGCAACGATGAAATTGAGCAGCCGCGGCATCACCAGAATCAGGATACCGGCGATCAGCGCAACGATGGCTGGAATGTGGGCAGTGGTGATGGTCATGGCAGACGGTCTCCGGCTGAGGGAAATCGGGATCGAATCGCAGAGGGATTGGTAGCGGACAAGGACGGCGAACGATACCGGCGACCGATGACGCCGATCCCCCTGGGTGGGTTCCGGGAGGGG
>NZ_QPFS01000205.1:0-4191 GCF_010906995.1 Rhodopseudomonas sp. WA056
ACCTGGGGTTGGTGACGTAGTCGAACACGGTTTCGGGCGGCGCGGCGATCACCACTGCATGGCGGATTTCGAACGGCGAGGTGGCGGTCGCGGCGGTGGTGGACATCCGGATTCCTCATCGAGGGTTGCGCGGCGGCCGCGGTTCGGGCGGCACGGTCGGGGCGGGTGAGGCGGGACTATTCATCGCAAGGACGCTCAATTCTTGCGCGAATTGCCGGTTCCGTTCTGTTTCGGGACATTTCTGGCATTTCACGTGGCAAAAAGGCAACGGCGGGGTGCAATTGCGGTGCCTTCGCGGAAAAAAAGATACCGCCGGGCGAACGCCTCCCGCAAAATCCCGACCAATTAGCTCGGCCAACGAGCAAACGGTTTCCAGACCAGATGATTTCGGGGTGCGGCGTGCGATTGAAAGCGACAGGGGCGGGGGCTGTGGCGGCGATGTTGATCGCCGTCTCCGGCGCGTCGGCGCAGGAGGCGAAGCCGACGCCGGCAGCCGTGGTGCAGCAGGGCTACGACGCGCTGTTCAACCAGATGTATCAGCAGCCGGCAAATCTCGATGTCAGCTTCAAGTTCGCCCACGCCGCAGTCGAGCGCGGCGACTACGAGGCGGCGATCGGCGCGCTGGAGCGGATGCTGTTCTTCAATCCGGATCTACCGCGCGTCAAACTCGAACTCGGCGTGCTGTATTTCAAGCTGGCGTCCTACGAGATCGCGCGCGGCTATCTGCTGGACGCGATCAACGGCGGCAACGTGCCGGACGATATCCGCGCCCAGGTGATGGCGTATCTGGCCGAGATCGACCGCCGGATGTCGAAGCACGAATACAGCGTGTTTATGCATGGCGGCATGCGCTACCAGACCAACGCCAATATCGGCCCGAACTCGCTGCAGGTGCGCGCGCTCGGCCAGGATGCCATCCTCGATCCGCGGTTCGGCCGCAAGCCGGATTGGAGCGCGTTCCAGAGCATCACGGCGGCCTACGCCTACAAGCTCAATCTGCGCGGCGACGCGATCGAGACCACCTTCCTCGGCTACAATTCGCGGCAGTTCACCCAGAGCCAGTTCAATCTCGGCCTGCTGGAGGGGACGATCGGACACCGCGTCGGCCTCGGCCAGAACGCCTCGTTCAAATACTACGCGATCGGCGACAAGGTCTGGCTCGGCGACTACAGCTATTTCAGCGCGCTCGGCGGCGGCCTGTCGGCGCGCTCGACGATCGGCGACAACGGCCTGATCGAAGGCTATGTTGAGACCCGGCATCGCAAGTTCAGCGACTCCACCTACTATCCGACCGCCGGCACCCAGACCGGCGACCTGACCACCGCGGCGATCACCACCGACTTCAAGTTCGGCCCGGTGCACTGGACCACGCGCGGCGGCTACGACGTCAACAAGGCGGTCGCCGACTACAACAGCTACAAGCGCTATTCGATCGACATGGCGTTCCCGGTCGAGTTCGTGGTGCCGCTGTTCGGCCAGCCGCATCAATTCGTGGTGGCGCCGACCGTCGGCTACAGCCGCTCGACCTATGACGCGCCGAATTTCATCGTCGATCCGACCCAGGCGCGGCGCGAGGACGAGTATCGCTACGGCGCGATCCTCGATGCGCAGATCGCCGGCAATGTCGGTCTGCGCACCCAGGTGCTGTACACCAAGATCGACTCCAACCTGCCGAACTATCGCACCAACAATCTGTCGGCCTCGATGGGCCCGACGGTGCGTTTCTGAGGAGGCTCGCGATGCGTCTGTCGGGATGGCTGATCGGTGCCGGCGCGTTGATCGCCGCTGGGAATGTGGCGACAACGGTCGTGGCGCAGGAGGTCGGCAAGGCGTCTGCGGTGAACCCTGCGGCCACCGCGAATACGCGGACGATTTCGATCGGCGAGTCGATCACCCACAAGGAGCGGATCAAGACCACCGACAAAGGCTCGGTGCAGATCCTGTTCATCGACAAGACCTCGATGACGGTCGGGCCGAACAGCGATCTGACGATCGACGAATACGTCTATGATCCGAACGCCGGCACCGGCAAGCTCGCCGCCCGGCTCGGCAAGGGCGCGCTGCGCTTCGTCGGCGGCCAGATCAGCCACACCGGCGACGCCGAGATCAAGACCGCTTCGGCCACCATCGGCATTCGCGGCGGCGTGGCGATGATCGGCCCGGGCTTCGTGTTCGCCGGCTACGGCTCCTCGACGGTGACGACGCCCGGCGGCACCGTGACGCTCGGCGCCGGCGAATTCACCCAGACCCCGGGCGGCGGCCAGCCGCCGTCGCCGCCGGCCCCGCCGCCGCCGAACTTCGTGCAGAACCTCATTCGATCGTTCCAGAGCGCTCCGGGGCAAAGCGGCGGCGCCGGGCAGGGCACTGCCTCGCGCGGCAACGTGCAGCGCGCCGAGGCCCGCGCCACCGGCAGCCCGAACGGCTCGGTCGCCGGCTCGCTGACCCCTCTGCCGGCGCCGACGCCGCTGCCGCCGATCAATCAGACTGCCTCGTCGCTGAACCAGACGATCCAGACCTCGACGCAGCAGGCGGCGGTGGAGAAGGCCGAAACCAAGGACTCGTCGCTGTTCGGCTTCGTCGGCGGCCTGATGACGGCTTGGCTCACCTCGGGCAGCGGCTACACATACGGCGGCTCGGTCGGCTCCTATACCGGAACCGCGTCGGTCGGGATCGACAGCGTCCGGCGGCGGGTGCAGGCGAATTTCGACGGCACCGTGTCGCACGATCAGAACGGCCAGTATTTGCCTGGGTCGTTCGAGTATCAGTTCGGTTTCCTCGATCCGAACGAGGATCCGCAGAGCGGATTTTACGATTCCTCCAACTTCGTCGCCGCCCCCGCCATTCGCCGCAACGGCCAGATCGTGTCGACGATCGACAATGCGCCGATCACCAACCAGGACGGCGTGATGGTGGCGATCTCGCGCGACATGGCGCAGCAACTGGTCACGGAATACGGCTTCGGCAACGCGACGCCTTGCGACTGCGACTACACCAAATGGGGGTTCTGGAGCAGCGTCAGCGACCAGGGGCCGTACAAGGATTTCGCTCACGGCTTCTGGGTCGCGGGCCGTCCGACCACCGCCGGCGAGGTGCCGCTGAGCGGGCAGGCGACCTACAAGGGCCACGCGGTCGCGGCGATCCAGAACGCCGGCAGCAGCTACTACGCGGCCGGCAGTTTCAGCAACACCGTGAATTTCGGCGCGCGCACCGGACAGGTCAGCGTCTCCGGCCTCGATGGCACCAACTATGCCGGGCAGGTGTCGTTTGTGCAGGGCTCGACCGGCTTCGTCGGGTCGCTCGCCGGCGACGTCGGCTCGCGCAACATGGCGATGACCGGCGCGTTCTTCCGCGGCGTGTCGAGCCCGGTCGGCGAGATGGGCGGCAATCTGGCGATCAGCGGGCCGGGCTATCTCGGCGCCGGCATTTTCGCCGGCAAGATGCAGTAGGCCCGCGCCCAGGCGTGGCGCGAGGCCGTCTACAGATGCGCGGGCGGGCCGGAGCGGCGGCCGATCGCCGCCGACTTCTGATCGATGCGGCCCAAACTCGGCGGCAGGTAGCGCGCGCTCGAACGGACGCGCTGTCGGGTTGCCGGATCGGTGACTTCGACCGAGACTTCGAGTTCGTCGGCGGACCGCTTGCTGGCCCGCACCGTCACTTCGCGGTTGCCGAGAACGCGGCGGGCGGCTGCGGTCGAGACTGCGGTGCTACGCTCTTGTGACACGGCCGCGCTGGCGGCGAGCGCGGTGACGCCCTGCAGGGCGGCCTCGTCGGCCAGCCGCTGCAGCGGCGGATCGGCCGGGTGGATCAGCGGGATCGCGTAAACGGCGCTGAGCCCCACCGCAATGGCGAGCAAGCATGCCGACGGGGTGGCGATACGCATGCGAGAGCTATTCGGTCCCATCCGGCGCTCCTCCCTCGGCCGGCCGGGCGTGCTCCCGAACCGGCCTGCGATCTGCTAACGTCAGTGTGATGCGCCAGTTCCCTGATCCTCCGGCCGAGCCGCGGCCGGTGTCCAGCCCAAGCCGCTCGGTTGCGGTGCGCGAGGTCGTGCCGTGCGGTTGCTGAGCCGCGCCGTGCATCCGCTGCTCGGTCGCGCCGCCCGTGGCTGGGTGCGGCTGCGGCGGCCGCTGCGCGGCAAGTACGTGCGGGCGGTCCTGGCTGCGCTGGCGACGCTGATCGCTCTGACGGCGC
>NZ_QPFS01000206.1:0-4170 GCF_010906995.1 Rhodopseudomonas sp. WA056
GGTGTCAGGTCGGACCCGACCTGAGCCGGGCGGTTGCTTCGCGAACTGCATTCGATCTGCCGAAGGCCGCGGACATGACCGCGGCCTTCTGCTTTTCGCCAGGGACTCCTTGTGCCTCGAACCAGCCGCCGACGCATCCCGAACCTGGTAGGTATTCAAGTGTTGAGAGGTGAACTCCATCGGACGAGGCCGGCGAGTCCGCCGATTCGATCGCCATACAGATTAGTTGCGACCTCGACTTA
The DNA here is from genome assembly GCF_010906995.1 of Rhodopseudomonas sp. WA056. NCBI lineage: Bacteria > Pseudomonadati > Pseudomonadota > Alphaproteobacteria > Hyphomicrobiales > Nitrobacteraceae > Rhodopseudomonas > Rhodopseudomonas sp. WA056. The sequence goes on from NZ_QPFS01000206.1 coordinate 243, forward strand.
GCCAAAAGTGTTGCCCGAAATGCCAACAATGATGGTTTCGGCCTAAGAGTCACTCGCAATCACGTGATCTAATTGCAACACTCCTCAACTACGAGTTGGCGAAGTGACCAAATTGCTCAAAAAGTCGGCAACTGCATGTGTTTTTTGCTTCACCGTTTCCGTGTCGCGCCGCACATTGCTGTCACATTTGGTTTTGGCAGGTCGATGTCGCGTCCTTGAACTTCGGTCCGGCTGACTTGAAAACGATGGGGATCAAAATGAAGAAGACAATCTTGTCGGTCGCGGCAGTGCTCGCAGTCGGCGCCGGCTCGGCCCAGGCGGCCGATCTGCCCGCCAAGGTCTACACCAAGGCTCCGCCGGTCGTGGCGTTCAACCCGTGGGACGTCGCGTTCGGCACCTCGGTTTCCAGCGATTACGTGTTCCGTGGCATCACCCAGTCGAACCACCAGCCGTCGGTGAGCGGCTACATCGAGCCGCGCTACAACATCAATCCGGACCTGCAGATCTACGCCGGCGTGTCGGCTTCGAGCATCTCGTTCGCCAACCGCGCCGCTGCTGAGATCGACGGCTACGTCGGTATCCGCCCGACCTTCGGTCCGGCCGCGTTCGACTTCGGTTTCTGGTACTACGGCTATCCGGGCGGCCAGTGCATCGACACCGTTCAGGGCGGCGGCAACCTGTGCCCGCTCGGCTCGAGCGCGCTCGCCAACGGCAACGTGATGAAGAAGGACGTGTCGTTCTACGAGTTCTACGGCAAGTTCAACTACACCTTCAACGACATGTTCACCGCTGGCGCCAGCGTGAACTACTCGCCGGACTTCCTGCGCTTCGGCACCTCGGGCACCTACGCCGCGGTGAACGCGAAGATCACCATGCCGGGCACCTTCTTCGGCACCAGCGGCATCGGCTCCTACATCTCGGGTGAATACGGCCATCAGTGGCTCGGCACCACCGACGCGTTCTACGCGTTCACCGCTCTGCCGGACTACAACACCTGGAACGTCGGCGTGGGCTTCACCTACAAGGTGTTCACCCTGGATCTGCGCTACACCGACAGCGACCTGTCGAAGGCCGGCTGCCAGGCGATCACCTCCGACTTCACCTCGAACGGCGTGACCTCGGGCTGGTGCGGTGCTCGTTTCATCGCCAAGCTCTCGGCTGACGTGACGCTGGGCGCGCTGAAGTAAGACATCCCCTTCTGGGGGGCCTGAGGGCGGCGGAGCAATCCGCCGCCCTTTGTTTTGTTTGGTGTGTTTGCTCGTGACTGCCGCTTCGAAGCGGTTGAGGCCTCCGGCCGGGGGCCTTGAGCCGCGGGCCCTCGTCGCAGGCGGCCGATCGCCACTTGGCCGCTTGCGTCGCGGTCAGCAGCCAAAAGCTACAGCGCCGCGTCGACCGGCCTTCCGTTCATCCGGCTTCCGGCACGGGAACGCTGAGCCGATCCTGTAGGGTGAAGCCGTCGCCGGTGCGGGACAGCACGGCGTCGCGCTGGTGGAATGCCTCCAGCGTCGAACGATGGCCGATCGAGACGATCGTGGTGCCCGGCAGCTTCCGGTCGAGCAGTCCGTACAGAGCGGCTTCCGACGGCTCGTCGAGCGACGCGGTCGCTTCGTCGAGGAACAGGTATTGCGGCGCGTGCAGCAGCGCGCGGGCGATGCCGAGCCGCTGCTGCTCGCCCAGCGACAGCGTCCGATTCCAGTGGCCGTGCCGATCGAGCTGCTCCGCCAGTGCCGGCAGCCCGACCTCGCGCAACACCTCAGCAACCTTCTCATCGCTGAAGGCGTTGGCCTCGGCCGGATACACGATCGCGGCGCGGAGTTCGCCGACCGGAAAGTACGGTCGTTGCGGCAGCATCATCAGCGTCGCATCGGCCGGGATCGCGATCGAGCCCGAACCGAACGGCCAGATCCCGGCGATCGCGCGGAACAGCGTCGACTTGCCGGCGCCGGACGGCCCGGCGATCAGGGTGCGCTCGTTGTCGTGGATCTTGAATCCGTCGGCGCTGATCAGCGGCGATCCGGACGGCAGCGTCAGGTTGAGATCGTCGAGCGCGATGCCGCCGGGCGTCGGCGCGACGACCCGGGCCACGCCGGGAGCGGCGCGGAACGCTGCTGAGCTGTCGACCGCTCGTTCGAATCCGTCGAGCCGTTGCACCACCGATTGCCACTCCGCCAGGGTGCGATAGGCGGTGATGAAGAACGAGAGCGAGTCCTGTACGCTGTTGAAGGCGGAGGCGGTCTGCATCATGCCGCCGAGCTGAACCTTTTGGGCGAAGAAAGCCGGCGCCACCAGAATGTAGGGGAAGATGATCGACGCCTGCGAGTAGCTGGCGGTGAACGCGGTGAGCCGTTTGGTGCGGCTCATGATCCGCATGAAGTTCTCGGCAACGTAACCGAAACGTTCCGACAGCTTGCCACGCTCGGCCGGTTCGCCGCGTAGCAGGGCGATCTGTTCGGCGTTCTCACGGACACGCACCAGATTGAAGCGAAAATCAGCTTCGTAGCGCTGCTGGCGAAAGTTGAGATCGACCAGCGGCGACCCGATCCAATGGGTGAGGGCGGTGCCGATCACGGCGTAGATCAACGCGCCCCACACCAGGTAGCCGGGGATCGGGACATCCTGGCCGAACAGATGCAGCGGTGCCTCGTTCGACAGTCCCCACAGGATCACCACGAACGACGCCAGCGTCACCACCGCGTTGAGCAGACCGATGCCCAGCGCCAGCGTGCGCTCGACGAATAGCTGGGTGTCCTCGGCGATCCGTTGATCGGGATTGTCGGCGGCATCTCCGGTGAGCTGCATCTGGTAGTGGTTGGCGTCGTGCAGCCATCCGCCCAGATAGCGCTCGGTCATCCATTTGCGCCAGCGGATCTGAAGCCACTGGTTGAGATAGAGTTGATAGACCTTCAGCGCGATCCAGATCGCCGCCAGAACGCAGAAATAGACGATCTGATAGGTGAAGACATCGTAGTTGCGCTCCTGCAGCGCGTTGTAGAAGTCGTTGTTCCAGCGGTTGAACAGCACCGCGAGCCCGACTGCGGCCAATTCGATCACCACCACGGCGGCGAGTAGTCCGCGGCCCATCCATCTGTCTTCAGCATTGAAATACGGCACTGCGATCCGCCAGGCGGTCGCCAAGGTGGTTCGGATAGTCGTCACTGGAAAAGGTCTCCGGGTGGGAGGCTCCGTCTTGGAGTGGGAGCCCGTGAGGGGTTTCGCAGGTTCATTCACCAGCCGTCGTGTCGCGCCCTCTTGTCACACCCTAGCATGTCGCCGCCGCGAGCGGAGTGCGCCCGGTGGATTTCGCGTGTTTGTGAGCGGGCGGATGCGGCGCACCCTTGGGAGAATGCGCCGGTTGCCGTCGTGTCAGGACGGAAGCACGTGGTCGGCGCCGGCAGCGGCGCCGTCTGGCCAAGGCGGGGGCGTTCGCATTATAGCGTCTTACGCACGGCGGCATCTGTCCGCCGCAGTTCAGCCACTTCTTTGCCGGCGATCTGGCGCAAGCCGGTGGATGTCGAGCGGCTCCAACAACGACCGAGGCGAGATGCGATCCTTTTCTCTGGTGCAAGCTGCCGTGCTCGCCACGGCGATCCTGTCCGGCACGGCGACGACTTGCCTTGCGCAATCCGGTGAGGAGTTTCCATTCGGCCTGGAATTGACGCTGGATGCGTCGCCGAAGCCGGGGTCGAAGCGGATTCCGAATCTGGAAATCGGCGACAAGGGCAGCGTCCGGCTGGAGCTGTGGTGCAAGGGCGGCGTCGGGCAATTCTCCGTCGCCGGCAACACGGTGATCTTCGTGCCGGGCGCGATCGAGGATCGCAATTGTCCGGCGGATCGCGCAGAGGCCGATGATGCCCTGGTCGCAGCGCTCGCGGCGGTGACGACCTGGAGCCGGCAGGGCGATTTCGTCAATTTCGCCGGCCCGCAGACG
>NZ_QPFS01000207.1:0-4012 GCF_010906995.1 Rhodopseudomonas sp. WA056
CATGGGAAGACCGACGCACAGCGCAGCAAGCTCGCCGAGCGATCACAGCGGCAGAGCGAGCGCGACACCGGCGGCCGCGATCGCGCCGCCGGCAAAACGCAGCGACCGCGCCGGCGCGAACCGCGGCAGAGCGGCGCCGAGCGCGAGGCCGAGCCCGTGCAGCAGCGCGGTGGCGGCGACGAAGCCGGCCCCATAAGCGAGCGGCTGCGCCAGCGCCGGCATTTCGGCGCCGTGGGCATAGCCGTGGAACAGGCCGAACAGCGCCACCATCGCGGCCGCGGCCGCCGTCGGCACCCGCACCGACAGCGCCACCAGCACGCCGAGCGCGATCACCGACAGCGCGATCATCGGCTCGACCGCCGGCAGCGAGACGCCGGACGCGCCAAGCGTTGCGCCAATGGCCAGCAGCGCCACGAAGCTCGCCGGCACGCTCCAGCGCGCCGCGCCGCCGAGCGACCACGCCCACAGGCCGACCGCGACCATCGCCAGCAAATGATCGAGGCCGCTGAAAGGATGCACGAAGCCGGCGGCAAAGCCGTCCGCCGCCATCAGGTGGACGCCGGTGTGAGCCTCAGCGAAGCCGGACAAGCCGAGCAGCGCAATCAGGGCGGCACCGGCGCGGAGCAGATGGGTCATGCGGTTTCCTCGCTCAGATCGTGGGAGATGCGGCGGCGTCGCGCCGTTCGTAATGGTCGTGGTCGAGATCGTTGGCCAGCAGCGCGGCGCCCTCGGGCAGCGGTTCGGCGCGACGCGCCACCGCGATGCCCCACTCCGCCAGAATTGCACAGGCCATCGCCAGCGACGGGGCGATACGGGCGCGCACCGGCTCGGTCAGCGCCCCGCCCCAGTTTTCCAGATCGAGCGGCTGGCAGCCGATCAGCGCCAGCTCGCGCGGCGCCGCGCCGAGCAGATCGGCGGCGCTCAGCACCTCCTGAAACCCGGTCTGATGCAGGCTCATCTTCTTGGCGCCGGTGAATTTCGGCACCTCGTCGCCGCGCACCAGCTTCAGGGTGCCGGGCTCGAGGCCGTAGTCGATCGCATCGAACACCAGCAGGTGGTCGTGGTCCTGCAGGAAGTTGACCAGATACAGCCCCTGGGTGCCGCCATCCAGCACGGTGACGTTGGCCGGCACGTCGTAGGCGCGATGAAACGCCTCGACGGCGCGGACGCCGAAGCCTTCGTCGGCCCACAGAATATTGCCGATACCGAGGATCAGGACGCGGGGCGCATCTGTCATGGAATTCTCACGTTTCAATGCGTCATTGCGAGGAGCGAAGCGACGAAGCAATCCAGCTCCATGCACCGCACCTCTGGATTGCTTCGCTGCGCTCGCAATGACGGGGAGAAACCCACTTCAACCAACCTCAATCCGGCAGATCGTCGCGGAACAGGCGCTCGCCGGAGACGATCGACGAGATCATGCTCTGACGGCTGAGAATGTCCTCGCGCACCGCGGCATAGATGTGCACGATCACGAACACCACGATCGCCCACATTCCGAGATGATGCACGGTGTGCAGATCCTGGCTGTTCGGGAAGATCCAGAACATGAAGCCGAACAGCTTGTACTGCCAGCTATCGATGCCCTGACCCTCGGCGTACAGCGCCATGCCGCTGCAGATCATGAAGATCATGAACAGCATGAAGGTGAACATCGCCACATGCGCCAGCGGATTGTGGCCGATGTATTTTTTTGGATCCTTGACCAGGAAGGCGTACCATTTGAATTCGTACAACATACCCCACCACCAGGTCCGGTTGGTGACCGGCATGTAGAAGAGCTGCTTGGAATATTTGTTTCCGACGATCGCCCAATAGGCCCGCAGCAGAAAGAACACGAGCAGCGTCTGCCCCGCCGCGAAATGGATGAAGCGGATGTAGCCCATCTGGAAGCTGGCGATCGCCTCGCCCGGCACCGAGGGCGGCGGCGAGCCGATCAGATAGCCGGTGACGCACAGCGCCACGATCAGCAGCGCGTTGACCCAGTGCCACAGCCGCACCGGCGCCTGATAGACATAGACCGTCTGCAACGACCGGGCGCGTTCTCCGGCCGAGTCGATGGCGCCCTGGACTCGCGCGATTTCCGTGGTCATCGTCGCCTCCGTTGCGTCAGCTCACCTTGACCCGCGCCATTTCCTGACCGTCCTCGCTCATCACGTGGGTCGAGCAGGCCAGGCACGGATCGAACGAATGCAGCGTGCGGATGATCTCCAGCGGCTGGTTCGGATCGGCCATCGGGGTGTCGAGCAGCGCCGCCTCGAATGCACCGATATTGCCTTGCGGATCGCGCGGGCTGCCGTTCCAGGTGGTCGGCACCACGCACTGATAATTGTCGATCCGGGTGTCCTTGATCCTGACCCAGTGCGCCAGCGCGCCGCGCGGCGCCTCGGTGAAGCCGACGCCCTTGACGTCTTTCGGCCAGCTCGACGGGTGCCATTTGTCGGTATTGGCGGTGGACAGATCGCCGCCCTTGATGCTGGCCATCAGCTTGTCCTGCGCCGCGCGCAGCTTGCGCGCCGCCCACTGGCATTCCAGGCCGCGCGCCGCGGTGCGACCCAGCGTCGAAAACAGCGCGGTGACCGGCACGTCGAGCGTCTTCAGGAGCTTTTCGGTCGGCTCCTTGAACTCCGGTTTGCCCTGGGCATAGCCGATGATGTAGCGCGCCAGCGGACCGACCTCGACGGCGTGGCCCTTCCAGCGCGGCGCCTTGAGGAACGAGTATTTGGCGGACTCGTCCAGCGCCTCGATGTTGGTGCGGGTGCCCTTGGTGTTGGGGCCGAGCACGAAGTTCGGCTCGGTGACGCCGTCATAGGGATGCAGGCCCTTGCCCTCGTCGGCGTATTTGTACCAGGAGTGGGTGACGAATTCCTGGATCTGGTCCGGCGCGCTCAGATCGACCGGCAGCACCTCGTTGAGATTGCCGTTGATGATCACGCCGCGCGGCAGCATCAGGCTCTTGTCGGAATAGTCGTTGGCGTATTCCGGCAGGTCGCCGTAGGACATCACCGACTTCGACGACAGGCCGCCGCCGTACAGCCAGTCCTTATAGAACCCGGCGATCGCCACCAGATCCGGCACATAGACCTGCTCGACGAAGGCGACGGTCTGGTCGATGATCGACGACACCAGATTTAGCCGCTCGATGTTGATCGCGCCGACCGCGCCGGTGCCGTCGACATTGATCGAGCACGGCACGCCGCCGACCAGCCAGTTCGGATGCGGGTTCTTGCCGCCGTAGATGGTGTGGATCTTGACGATTTCCTTCTGGAAATCGAGCGCCTCGAGATAATGCGCCACCGCCATCAGATTGGCTTCGGGCGGCAGCTTGTAGGCCGGATGACCCCAATAGCCGTTCTTGAACGGACCGAGCTGGCCGCTCTCGACGAATTTGGTCAGGCGGATCTGCAGATCCTTGAAATAGCCGGGCGACGACATCGGCCACGACGAGATCGACTGCGCCAGCGCCGAGGTGGCTTTCGGATCGGCCTTCAGGGCCGACACCACGTCGACCCAGTCGAGCGCGTGCAGATGATAGAAGTGGACCAGATGGTCGTGCACATACAGCGCGAGCTGCATGATGTTGCGGATGGTGTTGGCGTTTTCCGGCACGCTGATGTTCAGCGCGTTCTCGACCGCGCGCACCGAGGTCAGCGCGTGCGTGCCGGTGCAGACGCCGCAGATCCGCTGGGTGAACGCCCAGGCGTCGCGCGGATCGCGGCCCTTGAGGATCACCTCGATGCCACGCCACATCGTGCCGGTCGACACCGCGTTGCGGATCACGTTGCTCGAATCGACATTGACCTCGACGCGCAGGTGCCCCTCGATCCGGGTCACCGGATCGACGACGACGCGGCGGCCGGCATTGTCGAGCTTGAAGCCGTTGGGAGTCGTGACGTTGGTCATGATGCTGCGTCCTGGGCTTTAAGCCGACTTGCCGTTGGAGGTGCCGTTGCCGTTCGGGACTTCCTTGCGGCGGGACAGATTGCGCACGGTGGTCACCGCGGCGTGCGCC
>NZ_QPFS01000208.1:0-3986 GCF_010906995.1 Rhodopseudomonas sp. WA056
GCCGCGGCCGCGGTCGGCTCGGCGGTTTGGGGCAACAGTTCGCTAGCCGGCAGCGCGGGCGCAGGCGCTTCCGTCGTGTCTTCCGGCAGAGCGATCGGTTGAACGGCCTTGCCGCGGCGCTTCGCCGGCTGACCGGCCCTTGCCGCACTCTGGTGCCGGCTGCGCAGCGCAACGCCGCTCAGGAAATCGACCAGCGCCAACATCGCCAGCACGAACACCGTCTGGTTGGCGAACTGCGGCAGCATCACGAATTCCGCCACGGTTCCGCCGAGCACCAGAAGCGACAGCAGATGATCGGTGAGATATTTGGCGCCGGGCCGCGCCGCCTTCATCACCTCGGGCAACAGCAGCAGAACGCCGAGCGCCATCAGCACGTCGCCGAGCGCGATCGTCCAGGTCGCCCCGGAGGGCAGCGCCACGCGAGCCAGCGCCGCGTCGAACCCCAGCCCCGGCATCAGGAAGACGATGATGTTGCAGATCGCGACGGGGATCAGCAGCAGCGGGAAACCGATAATCGACATCGGTGAAGCCTGTGGTTCACGACAAACAGATGCGTCCCTGCGATCGTCCGGACGCGGACGTCAACTCGCTAACGCAACACTTGGCACGAAATCAGGACTTCTCACGACTTCAGCCGTGCCGGAACGCGTTCGCACCGAGCGCCGCATCCGTGCGGCCGACGATCGCGTCCATCCCGTAAGATCTGGCGCGGCGGCGGCGTGTTCACCGAACACGCGGGCGTGCCGCGCCGACAGGACCCGAGCGGAGCGCTCAGGAATCCTTTTTCTTCAGCACCTGACGGCCCTTGTACATCCCGGTCTTGAGATCGAGATGATGCGGACGGCGCAGTTCGCCAGAGTCCTTGTCCTCGGCATAGGTCGGACGCTTCAGCGCGTCCGCAGACCGACGCATGCCACGCCGCGAGGGCGAAGTTTTTCTTCTCGGAACGGCCATATCGATAATCCTTGACGGAGGTTCCCTGGCGAAATCGGTGTCGGCGTCCACACTGGGACGGCCCGCTTGCGCGCAGGCGAAATGCGTAAGGCCGGGCTTATAACGGAAGCCGGACCGGAATGCTAGGGCAACGGATCGGCAAATTTCGCCCCAACCCGCGGTCAGGATTCGCGATTTTGCTGCCAGCACTGCCGCAGCTCGGCCGAGCGGGCGCGGGCGACGTAGGTCGCGGCAAGCCGCCGCACGCCGCGACCAGGCGCCTTGGCGCTGCGAATCCGCGGGTTCGGCAAAATCGCCGCCAGCAATGCTGCCTCTTTGGCCGACAGTTGAGCCGCGGAGCGGCCGAAGGCGTAGTCGGCGCCGGCCATCGCGCCGAACTGGCCGTCCGGCCCCCACTCGGCGATGTTGAGGTAGATTTCGAGGATCCGACGCTTCGACATCACCAGATCGATCCATAACGCCAGCGGCGCCTCCAGCGCCTTGCGGATCACGCTGCGGCCCGGCCACAGGAACAGGTTCTTCGCCACCTGCTGGGTGATGGTCGAGCCGCCGCGGCTGGTGCTGTCGTCGTCGAGGACATCGCGCACCGCATCCCAATCGATGCCGCGATGACTACAGAACTTGGCGTCTTCGGCGGCCACCACGGAGCGCGGCAGCGCCGGAGAGATCGTCTCGATATCGATCCAGCTCCGGCTCACCGGGGCGCCGGTGAGCCAGCGCCCCAGCATCAGGGTCGAGCCCGGCTGACCTCCGGCCGCATAGAGAACGGTGAGCAGATAAGGCAGGGCCAGCAGTGCGAGCACCGCCAGAACGACCATGCGAACCACGCGCTTGGCGCGAAGCGGAGACGCAACGGGATCAGACACGATCGCTCCCGGTGATGGCGGCCCCCTTGCCCTCCGCCGAATTGACGAAGCCGGTGCCATGATGAATGGTCCGGCCGAATTTTATCTGGAGCACTTCCGAATGGCCACCGCCACGTCCACGATCGACTTTGCCAAGCGGCTCGATAGCACCGCCGAAGACACCGAAGCGCTGCTCGGCCGACTGTTGTCCGACGAATTGATGACGGACGAGATCGCCCGGCCGCGCCGGCTGATGGAGGCGATCCGGTACTCTACTCTCGGCGGCGGCAAGCGACTGCGGCCATTTCTCGCAGTCGAAAGCGCAGCGGTGTTCGGCATCGATCGCGACGCCGCGCTTCTGGTCGGTGCCGCGCTGGAGTGCATCCACTGCTACTCGCTGATCCACGACGACCTTCCGGCGATGGACGACAGCGACCTGCGTCGCGGCCGGCCGACGCTGCACAAGGCTTACGACGATGCCACCGCAATCCTCGCCGGCGACGCGCTGCTGACCTTCGCGTTCGATATCGTCACTCGCGACGAGGTGCACACGGATCCGACCGTGCGGCTGATGCTGACGCGGGTACTGGCGCGCTGCGCCGGGCTCGGCGGCATGGTCGGCGGCCAGATGCTCGATCTCGCCGGAGAAGGCCGGTTCGGTGACCGCGAGCCGGTCGACGTCGCGAAGCTGCAACAGATGAAGACCGGCGCCCTGCTCCGCTACGGTTGCGTCGCCGGCGCGATCCTGGGCCAAGCCAACGCCGAGCAGTATCGCGCGCTCGACGATTACGGCCGTGCGCTCGGCGAGGCATTCCAGATCGCCGACGACCTGCTCGACGTCGAGAGCGACGCGGAAGCGCTCGGCAAGCCGGCCGGCGCCGATGCCGCGCTCGGCAAGACCACCTTCGTCACCCAGCTCGGCATCGACGGCGCCAAGCAGCGGCTGCGCGACTTGATTGCGCGGGCCGATCAGGCGCTGGCGCCGTTCGGCGAACGCGGCGACGTACTTCGCGCCGCCGCCCGCTTCGTGGCGGAGCGGAAGAACTGATCCGGGCGGCTCATGCCGCGCGGGCTTCTTCCTCGAATGCGAGGTTGCGGACGATGTCGAGCAGGCGATCACCTTCGATCCGCTCGGCACTGAAGCCGGTCTGCCGGCCGATATGGCCGAACAGATTCTCGTCCTCGCGCGATCGCCCGAGGAACGCCATCGACCAGTTGCTGAACAGCCGCGCCTCGGCTGCGCCGAAGGCGAGCACCTGAATATCGCCGTGGCGTTCGTCGCGCAGAATCTTCTCGAACAGCCGTTCGACCGAGGGGCATGGGCCTTCCAGCACCTGGGCGAACAGGCCGCGGTTGAACACCAGCGCGCCGGTGATCTGAAGCGGCGGATTGTTGCGGCGCGCGGCCGCCAGGATCGAATCGACCTCCTCGGCGATCCGAACCGGACCGCCGGCGATCAGATTCTTGCTGTAGTACACGCAGCGGAAGAGCCGGCTCGACATCGGCGGACGATTCCAGGTCAGAGGCTGACTTCAGTCGCAGCGTCGATCACGTTGCGGCTTTCGGCGAGGAAGTGCTCGATGTCTCCGGGCGGGATCGGCCGGCTGATCAGATAGCCCTGCACGTCGGTGCAGCCGTCGGCCGCGACCCGCGCGAGCTGGTCCTCGGTTTCGACGCCTTCAGCCACCGTCGCCATGCCGAGGCTGGCACCGAGCGAGGCGATTGCCCGCACGATCGCGCGGTTTCCGGGATCTTCCGATGCCGCGCGCACGAACGACTGATCGATCTTGATCTTGTCGAACGGGAAGCTGCGCAAGTAACCGAGAGACGAATAGCCGGTGCCGAAATCGTCCAGAGATACCCGGACGCCGAGGCCGCGGAGTTGTTGCAGCACCGCGAGCGCATTGCCGCGCGAATCGAGCATCACGCTTTCGGTAATCTCCAGCTCCAACCGCCGCGGGTCGAGCCCGCTGTCGGCGAGCGCGGAGACGACGGTCGCCACCAGCGACCGGTTGGCGAACTGGATCGCCGAAATGTTGACTGCGACCATGTAGTCGCCCGGCCAGGCGGCAGCGTCGCGGCAGGCGGTGCGCAGCACCCACTCGCCGATCGGACCGATGATCCCGGTCTCCTCGGCGATCGGAATGAAGTCGAGCGGCGACACCGGGCCCCGCGTCGGGCAGCGCC
>NZ_QPFS01000209.1:0-3874 GCF_010906995.1 Rhodopseudomonas sp. WA056
GCCTGGTAGTGCTCGACCGGGATCTCCTCGTCGATCTCGACCGTGGCGTACAGCGCGCGCGCCAGAGGCACGTTCTCGACGATCGGCACGTTGTTTTCCTTCGCCACTTCCCGGATCTTGAACGCCACCGCGTCGACGCCCTTGGCGACGCAGATCGGCGCCGGCATGCCGCGCTCGTATTTCAGCGCCACCGAGAAGTGGGTCGGGTTGGTGATCACCACCGAGGCGCCCGGCACCTCGGCCATCATGCGCTTCTTCATCCGCTGATAGCGGAGCTGCCGCAGCCGGCCCTTGATGTGCGGATCGCCTTCGGACTGCTTGTACTCGTCCTTGATCTCCTGCAGTGACATCTTCTGCTTCTCGTGCCACTGCCGATACTGGAAGAAATAATCGGCGACCGCGACGAAGGCGAGCATCGCCACCACGGCGCCCAGCAGCTTCAGCGTCAGCGTCACCGTGACGCCGAGCAGCGCCGCGACGTCCATAGTCAACAATGCGTCGAGCCGGTCGTGCTCCGGATACAGCACCGCGACCATCACGATGCCGAGCGCCACCACCTTGAACAGGCCCTTGAGGAAGTTCGCCAGCGCCTGCTTGCCGAACACCCGCTTGGCGCCCTGGAGCGGCGACAGCTTGCTGAGCTTGGGCGTCAACCCTTCGGCGGAAAACACCAAACGATGCTGGATCAGGTTTCCGATCACCGCGGTGATCATCACCAGGAACAGCGGAACTCCGATCGCGGCGACGGTGGCGTACATCAGGCTCTTGGTCAGCGCGATGAGACCGTCGCCATCGACCCGCAACATCCACGATTTTTCGATCAGGCTGCGCAGCGGCCCCAGGATGCCGGCGCCGATCGAGCCGTGAAACGACGACAGCACCAGCGTGCCGCCGGCGATCAGGAACCAGGTGTTGACCTCCTGGCTCTTGGCGACGTCGCCGCGTTTCAACGCATCGTCGAGCTTTTTTTGTGTCGGCTCTTCTGTCTTCTCGTCACTGTCGTCCGACATCGCTCAACTCCGAACGATGCCGAACGTCAGCGTGGCATCAGGTCGTGCATCACGCTGCCGAAATAGCCGAGGAAGGCGCCCATCATGGTGGTCAGCACCACCGCGAGCACGATGAAGCCGATCACGATCGACAGCGGCACGCCGACGAAATACACCTGCATCTGCGGCATCAATCGCGCCAGCACGCCGAGGCCGATGTTGAAAACGAGGCCGAATACCAGAAACGGCGCGGCCAATTGCAGGCCGAGCTTGAAGGCGGCCGCGAACGCCTGGGTCGCCAAGGCCGCCACGTCGCCGGTGTTCAGCAGCTCGCCCGGCGCGAACACCTTGTAGCTGTCGCTGAGCGCCTGAATCACCAGATGGTGCATGTCGGTGGCGAACAGCATCGTGACGCCGAGCAGCGTCAGGAAGTTGCCGACCAGAACGCCCTGCTGACCTTGCGTCGGGTCGACCGCCGAGACGAAACCAAGGCCGAGCTGCTGGGCGATCACCGCTCCGGCGACCTGCAGCGCCGACAGCGTCACCCGTGCGGTGGCGCCGAGCACGATACCGATCGCGATCTCCTGAACCATCAGCACCAGCAGCGGCGTCAGCGACGACATGTCGATCTGATAGGCCGAGCGGTGCAGCGGCAGCATGATCATCGTCAGCAACAGCGCGATCGACAGCTTGATCCGCGTCGGGATGTTGCTCTCGCCGAGCGCCGGCATCAACATCACCATCGCGCCGATGCGTGCGAACACCAGCATGAAGGTGGCGGCGAGCGCCGGAAGGAAGGTCAGGTCGATGCGCATCGCGGCAATCTGGCTCGGAGCGGCGCGCGCAGGCCCCATCCACGCATCGTCCGCCCGGGGCGACGACGGCAGACGCGACCAGCGAAGCGGCGCGGGCTCCGATCATGCGTCAACCGCCGATGATTCGCGACGATATCCGGAGCATCTGGGCATGCAGCGCGTCGGCCATGAACGGCAATGCGAGCACCAGCGTGATGAACATCGCCAGGATTTTCGGCACGAACACCAGAGTCTGCTCCTGAATCTGGGTCAGCGCCTGCACCAGCGACACTGCGACGCCGACCACCAGGCCGACCACCATCAGCGGCGCCGACACCACCACGATGGTCCAGATCGCGTCGCGGGCGACGTCGAGAGTTTCGGGACCGGTCATGAGCAAATCCTTGTGTCGGCGATTGCGGCAGTGGTGGTGTTCGGTCTCGCCACCGTCATCGCGAGGAGCGGAGCAACGAAGCGATCCAGGAGCGCAGTGCGCTGAGCCCTGGATTGCTTGGTTTCGCTCGCCATCACGATGCCTGGCGGCAAGGCGCCGATGTCAGATCGGCATCCGCATGATTTCTTCGTAGGACTGGATCACCCGGTCGCGCACCGACACCAGCGTCGACACCGCGACGTCGGTCTCGGCGACCGCGGTCACCACATCCATCACGTTGGATTTGCCCGAGGCCATCGCCATCGACTGGGCGTCGGACTGCCGGCCGGCGTCGAGCACGCTTCCCATCGCCTGTTTGACCAGATTGCCGAACGACGGGACGCTGTCCTCGGCTCCCTTGTCGATGCCGGCCGGCTTGGACAGACGGGCAAGGCTCGCATAGGCGTTTGCTGCTGAAATCGGGGAGGCCATGGGTCAGTTCCTGGTGCGATGCTGAAGAAGCGGATCAGGCTTTGAGAATGTCGAGGGTGCGCTGGATCATCCGGCGGGTCGCGCTGATGACGTTGAGGTTGGCCTCGTAGGACCGCTGCGCATCCCGCATGTCGGTCATTTCGATCACCGGATTGACGTTCGGATATTTGACGTTGCCGTTGGCGTCGGCCGCCGGATTGGTCGGCTCGTATTTGACGCGGAACGCCGAGGTGTCGGGCTTGACCCGGCCGAGCGCCACCACCCGGGCGTCGAGCGACCGGTCGAGCGCCGAGGTGAAGGTCGGCACCTTGCGGCGATACGGATCGCCGCCGGCCGTCTGCGCGGTGGAGTCGGCGTTGGCGATGTTTTCCGAGATCACCCGCATCCGGCCAGCCTGGGCGCGCAGGCCGGAGGTCGCGATAGCCATCGACCTCGAAAAATCCATTGCATCGTCGGCCATCTTCATTCTCCCTGTGGCGAGGATCAGCGCTTGCCGATGGCGGTCTTCAGCACACCGAGACTTCGGGTGTAGAGCGCGGTGGCGGCTGCGTAGCCACCCTGGTTGGACGACACCTTCAGCATCTCGTCTTCCAGATTGACCGCATTGCCGGCAGGCCGGGTCTGCATGCCGCCCCTGCGGTCCTGCGAGAAACTCTCGGTTCCGCCCGACGGCGCGATATGCACGGCGCTGGTTCGCATCATCGGCAGCGAGCCGACCGGGGAGCCCGCGGTCGGACGGCCGGAGGGGTCGAAGGTTGGGGCGACCAGATCCAGGGGCTTGAAGCCGGGCGTGTCTGAATTGGCGATATTGTCCGCCAGCACGCGCTGCCGCTGCTGGTGCCATTGCATCCGGGTCCGCAGCGCCGCCAGTGTGGGAAGATCGTTGATCGGCATGACCGCCTCCGCCCCGGTCTTGCCGCTACGCGAATCCGCCGGGTAGGCAGAATTTGCCGCCTCTATGGTTAACGACTGGTTAAGAGTCGCGGGGGCGCCCCACGCGCTCGACCGCGCCCAATCGCCGTCACGCCGGCAAAAGCCGGTTTTGCCCGGCATGATTGGTGGATTAAGAGAAGAATCGGATGGCAGTTCTTGCCGGGGATTATTAAGAAGGTCCAAGGCGGTCCGCCGCGCGTCACCGCAACTGGTCGCGTTCGCACTCCGGAAAGGGCGCTTCCGGATTGCGCCGGAGCGCCAGCGTTGTTTGCCGGGGATACCGCATGTCCTCC
>NZ_QPFS01000020.1:0-51758 GCF_010906995.1 Rhodopseudomonas sp. WA056
CCAGGTGCCGACGCCGACGCGGGTGGGGCCGGGGCCGAGCAGCCGCCGATAGCCGAAGCTGCCGACGGTTACCTGAGCGAGGTTCTGGGGCATCGCCCGCAAGTACTCGATGCCGAGCGCGCCGGCCGAGCCGAAGTCGCCGACGTCGGCGAAATACGGCCCCTTGCGCACCGTCATGGTGCTGATCAGCTCGGGAATCAGGAAGTTGACGTCGGCGTAGCCCTGGCCGTGGCCGTGGGTCGGCATGTTCACCGGCATGCCGTCGATGGTGATGGCCAGATCCGTGCCGTGGTCGAGGTTGAAGCCGCGCAGGAAATACTGATTGGCCTTGCCTTCGCCGGAATGCTGGGTGACCACCAGCCCGGGTGCGGCTTCCAGCGCCTCGCCGGGCCGCATGAACGGCAGTGCGTTGATCTCGGCGCCGGTGATGACGCGGCTGCTCGCGGTCTGGTTCTGCGGCGCGCTCATCGCGGCCGCGGACGGGCTCGCGCTCGGTGCAGTTGAGGGCGAGGAGGCGTCAGGTGCCGGCGCCGGGACTGCCCGGCCCTGACGGGAGCTCGCCTCGCGGCTGTGATGCGGCTTCGGCTTTGCCTGCGCCGGGGCATCGATCGTGACCTGCGGCAGCGCCTGCTCGGCCCGCGCCGTCCCGATGACCGCAACAAAATTCAACACGATGCAGCCGGCCGCACAGCCGCGCATCACCTCTCGCCGGACACTCGTCACGCACACCCCCTCGTGTCCTGCATCGCTGCAAGACGCGTCCACCCTGAATCTGTTATCGCAGGCGGTCCCGGCAGAGCGCCAACCATCGCAGCGTGCCCGGTGAGTATGATGAAGTCAATCAAACTTCATACTGACAACCCGGTAACCAGCAAGAGGGCTTTCGATGCACCGCGTCACCATCACGCTCGACGACGATCTGATGGAGAAGCTCGACGCGATCATCGCGGCGCGCGGCTACCAGAACCGCTCCGAGGCGATCCGCGATCTGGCGCGGATCGGCATCCAGCAGACCGCGGCGGAGACCACCAGCGGGCATTGCGTCGGCGCGATGGTCTACACCTACGATCACGCCAAGCGCGACCTGCCGCGCAAGCTGACGCAGAGTTTCCACCATCATCACGATCTGTCGCGGGCCACGATGCACGTGCATCTCGACCACGATCAATGTCTTGAAGTGACGATCCTCGACGGCAACGCCAGCGAGCTGCAACACTTCGCCGACCACATCTTCGCCGAACGCGGCGTCCGCTATGGAAGGTTGGTGACGATCCCGGCGGAGCCGCCGGCAGAGGATCGAGAGCATCCTCACGAGCACGACTCGTGATCTGAAAGCGGGCCGAAAGCTCGCTACGACAGGAAGGCGTTCAACGTCATTGCTTCGCCTTCGGCTCGCAATGACGGAAACCTTCAGCGCGAGGGTGACTTCCGAACGCGAGGCGTCTTTGCCGCGGCTTTCTTCGTCACGACTTTCGCCGCCTTGTCGTCGCCGATCACGCCCTCGCGCCGCTTCACCGCGTGGTAGTAGGCCCACCACAGATGCGCGGCCGCGCCGCGCAGCGGGCGCCAGGGTTCGGCGAGCGGCGCCATCTGTTTCACGGTCGGGCGCGCTTTCAGGCCGAGGCCGATCCGCATCGCCTCCTGCACCGCGAGGTCGCCGGCCGGCCAGGCATCGCCGTGGCCGAGGCAGAACAACAGATAGATGTCGGCGGTCCACGGCCCGATGCCGTGCAGCGCCGTCAGCGTGGCGTGGGCGGCGTCTGCTTCCTCTTCGGCCAGCACGTCGAGGTTGAGCCGTTCGGCGGCGAGCTCCTTGGCGAGCGCCTTCAGCGTCTTGATCTTCGCGGTCGACAGCCCGAGCCGGGCCAGCCGGTCGGCCCGTGCCCGCTTAATCGCGCCGTGCTCGAACGGCTCGAATGCCGCCGAGACCCGGCCCCAGATCGCCGCGGCCGACGCGGTCGAGAGCTGCTGGCCGCAGACGATCGCGGCGAGTCCGGCAAAGCCCGGCTCGCGCCGGCGCAGCGCCGGCATCCCGGCCACCTCAAGCACCGGCTTCAGCCGCGGATCCTGTTTCACCAGCGCGGTGATGGCGTCCTCGAGGTCGGCCTGGCTGTCGAGATGAATGGTCATCGGGTGGTTCGGCTTTCCGGCGTCATGCGCGGGCTTGACCCGCGCATCCATCCGCTATCGTAAGAGAGTCTCTCATCCGATGGATTGCCGGATCAAGTGCGGCAATGACGTCAGGGGTTCAATGCCGCCACCCGTTTTCCGATTTGCCCCGAGCCCCAACGGCTATCTGCATCTCGGCCACGCCTATTCGGCGCTGCTGAACGCCGATCTGGCGCGGGCGAGCGGCGGCAAGCTGCTGCTGCGCATCGAGGACATCGATCGCACCCGATGCCGGCCGGCGTTCGAACAGGCGATCTACGAAGATCTGTCCTGGCTCGGCCTCGCCTGGGACGGCGAGGTGCGGCGGCAGTCGGACCATCTCGCGCTCTACCACGGCGCGGTCGAGCGGCTGTCCGCGCTGGGGCTGATCTATCCGGCGTTCGAAAGCCGCGCCGAAATCGCCCGGCTGGTCGCCGTGAAGGAAACCGCGGCGCCTTGGCCACGCGATCCCGACGGGGCGCCGCTGTATCCGGGGCTCGGCAAGCAGCTTTCCGCGACGAAACGCGCCGACCTGATCGCCGCCGGCGTGCCGTATGCGCTGCGGCTCGACATGACGGCGGCGATTGCGCTGGCCGGCGAGCTGAGCTGGCAGGAACTCGGCAGCGGCCCGGACGGTGAGACCGGCTCCATCGCGGCGCGCCCGGAGGCGTGGGGCGACGTGATCATCGCGCGCAAGGAAACCCCGACCAGCTATCACCTGTCGGTGGTGATCGACGATGCGCTGCAAGGCATCACCGAGGTGGTGCGCGGCGCCGACCTGTTCTGGTCGACCTCGGTGCATAGGCTGCTGCAGCACCTGCTCGGCCTGCCGGCGCCGGTGTATCGGCACCATGCGCTCCTGCGGGACGCGGAGGGCCGCAAGCTGTCGAAATCGACCGGCTCGACCGGCCTGCGCGAGCTGCGGGCCGCGGGGGTGTCGCCGGTCGACATCCGAACGATGGTGGGGCTTGGCTCCGCGCTCTGAGCGCTGCTTGATGCAGGGGTTTTTGCTACGGCCGCGGGGCTTCCCGGCGTGACTCGGTCGCCTCGGGCGTGGCAATGTGGACCGGACGGCTCGGGGGACACATGGCGGTGAAATCGCGCGCGTTGCGCAGCGGGCGGACGCAGGTCAAGCGGACGCTGCCGAAACGCGTCCGTCGCAAGAAGCCGGCCACGCCGGGCATGATCGAGACCGTGCTGGCGACCTTCGCGCACGAGGTTCGCACCCCGCTCACCGGTATCCTGGCTGTCAGCGAATTGCTGGCGACCTCCGACCTCGGCGAGCGCGAGCGGCGCTGGGTCGACACCATCAAGGCCGGCGCCGAGCACCTGTCCGGCCTCGCCACCCTGTTCGTCGACGCTGCGCGGCTCGGCACCACCGGGCTCGGGCTGCGCTCGGAATTCTTCGATCTGCGGGCGCTGGCCCGCCATGCCGGAGACTCGCTGTCCGGCCGGGCCGCCGCCAAGGGGCTGCAGGCCACGGTGACGATCTCGCCGCGGCTGCCGGGGTTTGCGATCGGCGATGCGGTGCGGCTGCGCGCCGCGCTGGAGAACCTGATCGACAACGCTGTGAAATTCACCGAACGCGGCGACGTTTCGCTGAAGGTCGCCGCCGCGGCCGCAGGCCGCGGCAAGGCGCAGGTGTCGTTTGCGGTGTCCGACAGCGGCATCGGTCTGTCGCTCGCCGAGATCAAGCGGCTGTTCCGGCCGTTCTCCCAGGCCAATGTCAGCATCGCGTCGCGGTTCGGCGGCGCCGGGCTCGGATTGTCGTCGGTGCGTCAGATCGCCCGGGCGCTGGGCGGGGACGTCACGGTAGCGCAGCGGCCGCGCGGCGGCACGGTGTTCACCCTGACGGTGACGCTGGAGCGGGCCAAGCCGCCGCAGATGGCGACGTCGGACGGCGCGGTGCGCGCCACCGGCGGCGGGCGGCTGCGGATCCTCAGCGTCGAGGACAATCCGTTCGGGCGTGTGGTGCTCAACGCCATCCTCACCGAACTCGGCCATCAGTGCGATTTCGTCGGCAGCGGCGAGGCGGTTGCGGAGCGGCTGGCCAAGGCCGAGTTCGACGCGGTGCTGATGGACATGGTGCTGCCCGGGATCAGCGGGGTCGAGGCGATCCGGCGGATTCGGGCGCTGCCGCGGCCGCTCGGCAAGATCCCGGTTATCGGCGTGTCGGGACGCGATCAGGATGAGCCGGCGGCGCGCAAAGCGGGAGCCGACGCCTTCCTGCTCAAGCCGGTTTCGCCCCGGGCGCTCGCAACTGCGCTTCTTGCAGCGTCGTCCCCTCGGGCAGCCGCGACTTGATGATCGCGGCGTTGAGTTCGCCGCCGTAAACGAAGATCGCGGCGATGAAGTACAGAAACACCAGGGCGATGATCACCGAGCCCAGCCCCGCATACATCGTCACGTAGTTGTTTGCGAAGCGCGCCAGATACATGCCGAACGCGACGCCCGAAATCAGCGAGGCCGCGATGGTGAAGACGATGCCGGGCAGGATCTGCTTGAACGAACGCCGCCCCGCCGGCAGATAGGCGTGCAGCAGGAACAGCGCCACGGTCAACGCCGTGATGGCGATGCCGTAGCGGGCGATCGTCAGCAGCGGCTCGTTGTTCTGGACCAGCACCGGCACGTAGTGTCGGGCCGTGGCCAGGATCAGCGGTCCGAGCACGATCAGGAACCCCATCGCCAGCGCGGTAAACGCCGCCACCAGGGTGTAGCCGATCGACTCCAGCCGCAGCAGGTACCACGGCCGCGGCTCGACCACCGCGTAAGCGCGGTTGAGGCCGACCCGCAGACTCTCGACGCCGTTGGAGGCGAAATACAGGGCCAGCAGCAGGCCGATCGTCAGCACGCCGCCCCGGGTGGTGGTCAGCACGTCGTGGATTTCACCCGACAACGTGCTGGCGACCTGGGCCGGCCAGACGTCGAGCAGCAACTCGGCGGCCTGGTCGGCCAGCTCGCGCGAGCCGATGAAACCGGCCAGCGACGTCAGCACGATCAGGAACGGAAACAGCGCCATCAGCGTCGACAGCGCGATATGGCTGGCGATCGCCCATCCATCGTCCGCCAGGAACGTATAGAACGCGTCGACTGCGACCGCATAGGCGGTGCGGATCTGCCTCACGGGTCACCTTGTCACGAGTTGCTGCCGACGGCACGGTGGAACCATAGCATCCGCTACTAACCGGCTCCACCCGGGTTCGTTGCGCCGGGCGCCGCCACGGGGATAGCGCGGGATCAGCAGCGGTGCTATGAAACCTAGATGGCAACCTTCCTCAGTTCAATCGCCCTGCCGGTCGCGCTCTGCGCCGTCGCTGTTGTGCTGATGCCCGGGCTGCTCCCTGATGCGCTGGCGGGTGTTGCTGCAATTCGTCGCCATCGTCATCACCATGCTTGCGATCTGGGCGCTGGGTCGTTAGCTGCCAAAAAGCCCGATTTCACCTGATCTTTCCGCCGCAGGAATCCCGCGCGATGGTCGTTCTCAATCGAATCTACACCCGCAGCGGTGACGACGGCACCACCGCCCTCGGCACCGGCGAGCGGCGGCCGAAATCAGATCTGCGGATCGCGGCTTACGGCAGTATCGACGAAACCAACGCGGCGCTCGGCGTGGTGCGGCTGCATCTGTCCGAGCTGCCGGATCTCGACGCCATGATCGGCCGGATTCAGAATGATCTGTTCGACCTCGGCGCCGATCTCGCGGTGCCGGAGCGCGACGGTAAGGCCGAGCGGCTGCGGGTGCTGTCGAGCCAGGTCGAGCGCCTCGAGCGCGAGATCGATCAGCTCAACGACCGCCTCGCGCCGCTGACCTCGTTCGTGCTGCCTGGCGGCAAGCCAGCAGCCGCTTACCTGCATGTGGCGCGGACAATATGCCGCCGTGCGGAACGCGCGATGGTGGAACTCGCCGCCCGCCCGCACGAGAAGGTCACTCCGGCGGCCGTCCAGTACGTCAACCGTCTGTCCGACTTCCTGTTTGTCGCCGCCCGCACGGTAAACGACGGCGGGCAAGGCGACGTGCTTTGGGTGCCCGGCCAGAACCGCTAGGGCTTTTCGAGCCAACTGAAAGCCGGTTCGCGTCGAGAATACGGGTCAGAAACAAACAGCCGCAGCTCCGGTTCTGATCTGATCAGAACTGGAAATGCTCCCGGGAACCGGGCGGTTTTTGGCTTTGCCGCGTTGACCCCGGTTAGCAGGGGCTTTAGGTTCCGCCGCCACAACTAAAGATTACCCACCGCAACACGAAAGAGGATCGATGAAGGTTCTGGTGCCGGTCAAGCGCGTGGTCGACTACAACGTCAAGATCCGCGTCAAGAGCGACGGGTCGGGCGTTGAACTCGCCAACGTCAAGATGTCGATGAATCCGTTCGACGAGATCGCCGTCGAAGAAGCGCTGCGCCTCAAGGAGGCCGGCAAGGCGACCGAAGTCGTCGTGGTCTCGATCGGACCGGCGCAGGCGTCGGAAACCCTGCGCACCGGCCTTGCCATGGGCGCCGACCGCGGCATTCTGGTCAAGGCCGACGGCGTGGTCGAGCCGCTGGCGGTCGCCAAGATCCTCAAGGGCATCGCCGACGAGGAGAAGCCGGGACTGATCATTCTCGGCAAACAGGCGATCGACGACGACAGCAACCAGACCGGCCAGATGCTGGCCGCGCTGCTCGGCTGGGCGCAGGCGACCTTCGCCTCCAAGCTCGAGGTCGACGGCTCCGACTTCACCGTTGCGCGTGAAGTCGACGGCGGTTCGCAGACCGTCAAGCTCAAGGGCCCGGCGATCGTCACCACCGATCTGCGGCTCAACGAGCCGCGCTACGCCAGCCTGCCGAACATCATGAAGGCCAAGAAGAAGCCGATCGCGGAGAAGACCGCGGCCGACTACGGCGTCGACGTTTCGCCGCGCCTCGAAGTTCTGAAGACCGTCGAGCCGGGCGGCCGCAAGGCCGGCGTCAAGGTCAAGGACGTCGCCGAACTGGTCTCCAAACTCAAGAACGAAGCGGGTGTTATCTGATGGCCACGCTGCTGATTGCCGAACACGACAACTCTCAGCTCAAGGACGCGACCAACAAGGCGATGACCGCCGCCGCCGCGCTCGGCGGCGAGGTGCACGTGCTCGTCGCCGGCCAGGGCTGCAAGGCCGCGGCCGATGCCGCCGCCAAGCTGCAGGGCGCCGCCAAGGTGCTGCTCGCCGAAGCGCCGGCCTATGAGCACGATCTCGCCGAGCCGCTGGCCGCGCTGATCGTCTCGCTCGCCGGCAGCTACGACGCGATCGTCGCTCCGGCCACCTCGCGGTTCAAGAACGTGATGCCGCGCGTCGCCGCGCTGCTCGACGTGATGCAGGTGTCGGAGATCATCAAGGTGGTGGCGCCCGACACCTTCGAGCGTCCGATCTATGCCGGCAACGCGATCCAGACCGTGAAGTCCAAGGACGCCAAGAAGGTCATCACCGTCCGGACCTCGACCTTCCAGGCGGCCCCGGGCGAGGGCGGCAGCGCTGCGATCGAGACCGTCGCTGCGGCGGCCGATCCCGGCCTGTCGAGCTTCGTCGGCGAGGAAGTCGCCAAGAGCGACCGTCCCGAACTAGCCTCCGCCAAGATCATCGTGTCGGGCGGCCGTGCGATGCAGAGCCGCGAGAACTTCACCAAGTACATCGAGCCGCTTGCCGACAAGCTCGGCGCCGGTGTCGGCGCCTCGCGCGCCGCGGTCGATGCCGGCTACGCCCCGAACGACTGGCAGGTCGGCCAGACCGGCAAGGTTGTGGCCCCGGAGCTGTACGTCGCGATCGGCATTTCCGGCGCGATCCAGCATCTTGCCGGCATGAAGGACTCCAAGGTGATCGTCGCGATCAACAAGGACGAAGACGCGCCGATCTTCCAGGTTGCGGATTACGGTCTGGTCGCCGACCTCTACCAGGCGGTGCCGGAGTTGACCGAAGAGCTGGGCAAGCTCGGCAAGTAAACGCCTTCGCGGGCGGACGAACCCGGCCCGAGGGCCGGGTTCGTTGCAGAAGCCTTAAGCGTTCACCGGCTAACTGTCCGGGCGCCGGACACGGACAGCGGCGCGGGAATGTGCGAAGATGCACCGGCCGCGCGACGCGGCTGTGCTCCGAACGAGATGAGAGATGGCGGCAGCAATCAAGAAAGTCGGCGTAATCGGCGCGGGGCAGATGGGCAACGGCATCGCCCATGTGATCGCTCTCGGCGGGATCGACGTGGTCCTGAACGATCTCTCCGCCGACCGGCTGAAGTCGGCGATGGCCACCATCAACGGCAATCTCTCGCGGCAGATCGCCAAGAAGATCATCACTGAGGACGCCCGCAAGGCTGCGCTGGCGCGGATCACCGCGACCGAGAAGCTGGACGGACTGTCCGACTGCGACCTCGTGATCGAGACCGCGGTCGAAAAGGAAGAGACCAAGCGCAAGATCTTCAACGAGCTGTGCGCTTCCTTGAAGCCGGAGGCGATCATCGCCTCCAATACCTCGTCGATCTCGATCACCCGTCTGGCCGCCTCGACCGACCGGCCGGAACGCTTCATCGGCATTCATTTCATGAATCCGGTGCCGGTGATGGAGCTGGTCGAGCTGATCCGCGGCATCGCCACCGACGACGCCACCTTCGAGACCGCCAAGGCGTTCGTCACCAAGCTCGGCAAGCAGATCGCGGTGTCCGAGGATTTCCCGGCGTTCATCGTCAACCGCATCCTGTTGCCGATGATCAACGAGGCGATCTACACGCTGTACGAAGGCGTCGGCAACGTCGAGGCCATCGACATGGCGATGAAGCTCGGCGCGCATCATCCGATGGGCCCGCTGGAGCTGGCCGATTTCATCGGCCTCGACACCTGTCTGTCGATCATGCAGGTGCTGCACGAAGGCCTCGCCGACTCCAAGTACCGGCCGTGCCCGCTGCTGGTGAAATATGTCGAAGCCGGCTGGCTCGGCCGCAAGACCCAGCGCGGTTTCTACGACTACCGCGGCGACAAGCCGGTCCCGACCCGCTGATTTGATCGCTCGACCGTTCTCATTCGATCCCCGGCACGGTCCGGATCTGCTCCGCCAAAAAATCGATCAGCAGCCGCACGCGCGCGATCCCGGCGCGCTCCGGCACGATCAACAGATTGAGCGGCACCGGCGACAGCCGGTACTCCGGCAGAATGATTTCGAGCCTGCCGGCGGCCAGCAGATCGTCGACCAGCCAGCGATGGGCTGCGGCGATGCCGCGGCCGGCGATCATCGCCTCGCGTGCTGCCAGCCCATGATCGACCCTGAGCCGGCCGCCGAACGGGACGCGGTGGGTTTGCTGATCCGGTCCCTGGAGCATCAGCATGTCGCTGCCCGCCACATTGACCATGCGGATACCCTGATGGCTCGCCAGATCCTGCGGGACCGCCGGCCTGCCGTGCACGGATAGATAGTCCGGCGAGGCCACCAGCAGGCGCTGGCTGTGGCCGAGCGGTCGCAGCTTCAGTGAACTGTCGGTCAGTGGAGCCAGCCGCAGCGCCAGGTCCACGCCCTCGCGCACCAGATCGATCCGCTGATCAGTGAGGCCGAAGTCGATTCCGATCTCCGGATAGCGATCCTGAAACGCGAACATCAGCCGGCTGGCGTGCAGCACGCCGAACGAGGCGGTGCAGGAGATTCGGATGGTGCCGGCGGGAGCCCCGGAGGCGCCCAGCGCTTCGTCACCGGCCTGGTCGAGCAGCCGCAGGATCTGCACGCAGCGCGCGTAGTAGCGGCTGCCTTCCGCGGTCAGGGTCACCCGGCGGGTGGTGCGGCTCAGCAGCGGCGCGCCGATCGCGGTCTCGAGCTCCTGCAACTGGCGGGTGACGGTGGACTGGCCGACATTGAGATCGCGCGCAACCGCCGACAGGCTGCCTCGCTCGGCGATACGCACGAAGGTCCGGATGCGTTCGATCGTGACTGCTGATCTATCCATTCTACAGAACAATCATATCGAAGATCGATGTCTACCGGAATAATCGGGGCAGGGATAGCAGAAGACTCTGATCCATTTCAGGGAGCCCGACCGTGAAAGTCCTTCTGGTATTCGCCCATCCCGAGCCGCGCTCGCTGAACGGGGCGCTGCGCGACGTCGCGGTCGCGGAACTGCGACGCCTCGGCCACGAGGTCCAGGTCTCCGACCTCTACGCCCAGGGCTGGAAGTCTGCGGTCGACCGCGCCGATTTCCCGGGTCTCGCGCCCGCCGAGCGGCTGCTGCCTTCGGTCGCATCCAAGGTGGCGTTCGACGCAGGAGAGCTGACCCAGGATGTCCGCGACGAGATCGACAAGCTGCTCTGGGCCGACGCCGTGATCCTGCAATTCCCGCTGTGGTGGTTCACCATGCCGGCGATCCTGAAAGGCTGGGTCGAGCGGGTGTTCGCCTGCGGCTTCGCCTATGGGGTCGGCGAGCACAGCGACAAGCGCTGGGGCGATCGCTACGGCGAGGGCCGTCTGGCCGGCAAGCGCGCGATGCTGATCGTGACCACCGGCGGCTGGGAGCAGCACTACGGCCCCCGTGGCATCAACGGGCCGATCGACGACCTGCTGTTTCCGATCCATCACGGCATTCTGTTCTATCCGGGCTGCGAGGTGCTGCCGCCTTATGTGCTCTATCAGGCCGGCCGGCTCGATTCGGCCGGGTTCGAAGCGGAGGCCGAGCGGCTCCGGGCTCGGATGCGAACGCTCGCCGAGACGCCGCCGATCCCGTATCGGCGCCAAAACGGCGGCGACTACCTGATCCCGGCGATGGAGCTGCGGCCGGAACTCGGCGATCCGAACGGAACCGGCTTTGCGGTCCATCTCAGCGACGCTGCGGGCTCCAGGGTTTAAACGCCGCCGTCTGTCTCGACGGCGGCTCTCACAGGCGGCGTTGCGATCGATGCTATTTCATCGAATGCGCCCCGCCTTGCTCCGGATTGTTAACGGTTTGCTGCCAGACTGCGGCGATGGACATGAGCATGATCAGCGCGGCGCTCGCCATGCAGGCCAGCAGCACGCAGATGCAGATCGCGACGACGATTCAGGCGTCGGCTTCGCGCATGGAGCGCGACACGGTGCAGACGCTGCTCGGCACCGGACAGGGCGGCTCGCCGTCGCTCGCCAATGTCGGCCCCGGCGTCGGCGGCAATCTCAACATCAGCGCCTGATCGCCGGCCCGCCGCTACACCAGCTTCTTGAACCCGCCGTAGAACATCCGCTTGGTGTCGAACGGCATCGTCTTGGGGTCCATGCCGTTCAGTCGCGGGTCCTGCATCGCCTTCGCCATCACCTTGTCGCGCTGCTTGCGCGATTTGTAGACGATGTAGGCGAACACCACGACCTCGTCGGGCTTCAGCTTCACGCTGCGCGGAAACGAGGTCCGCTTCCCGGGCGCGACGTCGTCGGCGACCCACTCGCGATAATCGACGGCGCCGTGCTCGCGAAACACCTTGTCGGCCTTGCGCGCCAGCTTGAGGTAGTCGGCGAGCCTGGCCTTGGGCACCGGCACCACGAATCCATCGACATAGGACATCCGTCGTCTCCCCCGTTGATCGGCCGGCACATCATGCGGCTTTCCGGAGGACGGTCGAGCGGTTCGCGCGCCGACATCCGGCGACGGGTCCATTTGTCGCGGCGGCTATTTGGGCAGCGCGCCCTTCACCAGCGCCAGTGCGTCGGCGCTGTCCCATTCGGCCGGACCGGCAATGGTGCCGATCTCGCAGCCGTTGCCGTCGACCAGCACCGAGGTCGGCATGCCGAGCGCGCGCCCGACCGATTTGAGATCCTGAAACACCTTGGCGGTGGCGTCGGCGAAATAGCTCAGCCGGGTCAGCTTCTCCTCGTCGAGAAATTTCTTCGGCTTGGCGGGATCGCGGGTGTCGATGTTGATCGCCACCACCTCGAACCGGTCGCTGCCGAGCTGCGCCTGCAGATTGTCGAGCGCCGGCATCTCCTTGCGGCACGGCACGCACCAGGTCGCCCACAGGTTCACCAGCACGGTCCGGCCGCGGAAATCCGACAGTCTCTTGGGCTCGCCGGCGCTGTCGGTGAAGGCGAGGTCCGGCAGTCGCAGCGGCGACGACGCCATCGTCACCGCCGCCACCTCGCCGCGCACCAGCGGCTTGAGCTGCTGCGCCAGTGCCACCGCCGGCCGGCACACCGGATCGCCGCCCGCATTGCGCTGCAGCCCGCCAATCCCGTATATCCCGGCGGCGCCAGCGACGACGAGCACGGCAATCGTGGCCAGCAGGATGGTCAGGCGGCCGGCACGGCGCGGCGGGGCGGAATTCGGCTGGGATTCGGTCATCGAACAATCTGGGATCGGCAGGCCGCGCAGGTTCGCGGGCGGCTGCTGGTGATGAAATGTGATTGAGACGCGAGCATGATCGTGAGCGGCGACAGATGAGCAACAAAATGTGGGGCGGCCGGTTCACCGATCGCCCCGACGCGATCATGGAAGAGATCAACGTCTCGATCGACGTCGACCGCCATCTCTACGCCCAGGACATCGCTGCGTCCAAGGCGCATGCGGCCATGCTGGCCGCGCAGGGCATCATCACCGCGAACGATGCGAAAAATATCGGCAAGGGTCTAGACACGATCTTGTCAGAGATCGGTGCCGGCAAATTCACCTTCAAGCGTGCGCTCGAGGACATTCATATGAATGTCGAGAGCCGGCTCGCCGAGCTGATCGGCCCGGCCGCCGGGCGCTTGCACACCGCGCGCTCGCGCAACGACCAGGTCGCGACCGATTTCCGGCTGTACGTCCGCGATGTGCTGGACGAGACCGATGCGGCGCTGGCGGCGCTGCAGCAGGCGCTGGCGGAGCGGGCGCTCGAGCAGGCCGATACGGTGATGCCCGGCTTCACCCATCTGCAGACCGCGCAGCCGGTGACCTTCGGTCATCATCTGATGGCCTATGTCGAGATGGTGGCGCGCGACCGCGGCCGGTTCCAGGATGCCCGCAAGCGGCTCAACGAAAGCCCGCTCGGCGCCGCCGCGCTGGCCGGCACCTCGTTCCCGATCGACCGCCACGCCACCGCCGCCAGGCTCGGCTTCGACCGGCCGATGGCCAATTCGCTCGATGCGGTGTCGGACCGCGACTTCGTGCTGGAGACGTTGTCGGCGGCGTCGATCTGCGCCGTGCATCTGTCGCGCTTCGCCGAAGAGATCGTGATCTGGACCTCGCCGCTGGTCGGCCTGATCCGGCTGTCGGACAAGTTCACCACCGGCTCGTCGATCATGCCGCAGAAGCGCAATCCGGACGCTGCCGAGCTGGTCCGCGCCAAGACCGGCCGGGTGATCGGCGCGCTGAACGGCCTGTTGATCGTGATGAAGGGCCTGCCGCTCGCCTATCAGAAGGACATGCAGGAAGACAAACTGGGCGCGATGGAAGGCTTCGCGGCGCTGTCGCTGGCGATCCGCGCGATCACCGGCATGGTTCGCGACCTCGAGCCGGAACCGGAGCGGATGAAGGCGGCCGCGGGCGAGGGCTATGCCACCGCCACCGATCTGGCCGACTGGCTGGTGCGGACGCTGAAGATGCCGTTCCGCGAGGCGCACCACGTCACCGGCCGGATCGTCGGCCTCGCCGCCAAGAAGGGGGTGGCGCTGCACGAACTGCCGCTCGCCGAGATGCAGGGGATCGAAAAGCGCATCACCAAGGACGTGCTGGCGGTGCTCAGCGTCGAATCCTCGGTCAAGAGCCGCACCTCCTACGGCGGCACCGCGCCGAAGAACGTCCGCAGCCAGGCCAACGCCTGGCTCAAGCGGCTCGCCAAGGGCCGTAAATCTCGCTGAGGCGGCCCGTCGTCCGGCGGTTTTTCGGGGGCTCGCCAGCGCGGCGCAATCTCGGTATGGTGCCGCGCCAATTGGGGATATTCGACGTGAATCGCGTGACCAGCCCATCGCGATGGGCGCTTCTGGTGATTGTGGCGGCGACGCTGGCATTGTCGGGCTGCGGCCGTAAAGGCGGCCTCGATCTGCCGCCGGGCGCGGCCGACACCCCGTCGGCGGCGCCGGCGAGCACGCCGGAGGCCAAGGGCGACGTGTTCGACTCGTCCTACGGCACCAACGCGCCGCCGTCCGCCGCCAAGGGGCGGAAGCGAAGCACCATTCTCGATCCGCTGCTGGACTAAGCGCCAAGATGCGTCATTTCGACTATCGCGACGGCGTGCTGCACGCCGAAGGCGTCAGCCTTGCGTCGATCGCCAAGGACGTCGGCACGCCGTTCTATTGCTACTCCACCGCCACGCTGGAGCGACACTACCGGGTGTTCACCGAGGCCTTCGCCGGCCTCGATGCGCTGGTGTGCTACGCCATGAAGGCCAATTCCAATCAGTCGGTGCTGCGCACGCTGGCGAGGCTCGGCGCCGGCGCCGATGTGGTGTCGGGCGGCGAATTGCAGCGCGCGCTGGCTGCCGGGATTCCGCCGGGCAAGATCGTGTTCTCCGGCGTCGGCAAGACCGAGGCCGAGCTGCGCGCCGCGCTCGCCCACGACATCAAGTGCCTCAACGTCGAATCCGAACCCGAGCTCGAACTGCTGTCGCGGCTCGCGGTCGAGACCGGCCGCACCGCGCGGATTTCGCTGCGGGTCAATCCGGACGTCGACTCCGGCACCCACGCCAAGATCTCGACCGGCAAGTCCGAGAACAAGTTCGGCATCCCGATCCGCCACGCCCGCGAAGTCTACGCCCGCGCCGCCAGGCTGCCGGGCATCCAGGTCACCGGCGTCGATGTCCATATCGGCAGCCAGATCATCGATCTGGCGCCGATGGAAGCGGCGTTCCGCAAGGTCGCCGAATTCGTTCACGTGCTGCGCGGCGACGGCCACACCGTCAGCCACGTCGATTTCGGCGGCGGGCTCGGCATCCCTTACTACGAGGACCGCGACGCGCCGCCGGAGCCGTTCGCCTATGCGGAGATGGTCAAGCGCGTCACCCACAATCTCGGCTGCGCGCTGCTGTTCGAGCCGGGGCGGATGATCGTCGGCAACGCCGGCATCCTGGTCGCACGCGTGATCTACGTGAAGCACGGCGACGGCAAGACCTTCGTGATCATCGATGCGGCGATGAACGACCTGATCCGCCCCACATTGTACGAGGCGTATCACGAGATCGTCGCCGTGCAGCAGCCGGCGCCCGGCGCAGCCAGCATGGTGGCGGATGTCGTCGGCCCGGTGTGCGAGACCGGCGATTACCTTGCGCTCGACCGCAAGCTGCCGGAGCTGAAGGCCGGCGATCTGATCGCCATCATGACCTCGGGCGCCTATGGCGCGGTGCAGGCGTGTACTTACAACACCCGTCCGCTGGTGCCGGAAGTGCTGGTGAAGGACGATCAGGTCGCGGTGGTGCGTCCGCGCTTCACGGTTGAGCAACTGATCGCGATGGACCAGCCGGCACCTTGGCTGTGAGTTGGCCTCTCGCCGGAGAGAGGGGTGGGACCGCCAGACGCGGCGTACAAAAATATCCTGGCGGTCCCGATCGCGCTTGAAATCCGCGGCGGTGAACATGCGGCTTCACCGACCGACGCGCGCGACGGGTCGACCGTAGCGATCCGGTGAATTCGAGCAATTTGAACTGTTTTTTAACCTAACCACTCAACCTTAACGCGGCGATCCGCGCCGCCGCGCCGGTTGGCGAGTACCAATTATCCGGCTCAACCCTTGTCGATCTCTGCGAATACTTCGCGGGCGATCCGGAAGCTGTCGACGCCCGCCGGAATTCCGGCGTAGCAGGCGACCTGCATGAAGATCTCGCGGATCTCGTCCTTGGTTACGCCGTTGGTGATCGCGCCTTTGATGTGGGCGCGCAGCTCGTGCGGGCGGTTGAGGATCGCGATCATAGCCAGGTTCAGCATGCTGCGGGTCTTCTTCGGCAGCCCGTCGCGCCCCCAGATCGCGCCCCAGCAATATTCGGTGACGAGTTCCTGGAACGGCTTGTTGAAGTCGTCGGCGTTGTTCAGCGCGTTCTCGACATAGGCCTCGCCCAGTACCGCCTTGCGGATCTCCAGGCCCTTGTCGTGCGTCGTCTTGTCCATTGCGCGTCCTCTGCTGGGAAGTTCGCCGGAACACTACGGGCAGTGGCCATCGCCGTCACGCGTTCGTGTCGCAGCGTGATGCGCGCCGCGCCACGCCAGGGCGGTGCCTCATTGCCGCCGCTGTGCTACGCTGCTGTGAGCAGCAACCCGGAGAGACGGTTGAGCCGCAGCATTCCCGATCCGTCGCAGGCCCCGCTCGATGAAGAGGCGGTCGCGCGGCTGCACCTGGACAAGGCGATCCGGCGCGCGGCGCTGGCGATCGGCTGGGAACGGGCGTGGCCGCATCTGGCCCGCGTTATCAGTGTCGTCGGGCTGTTCCTGGCGCTGTCCTGGGCGGGGCTTTGGCTGGCGCTGCCGTTTTCGGGGCGGATCGTCGGCCTGATGGCGTTCGCCGCGCTGGCGCTCGCCGCGCTGATCCCAGCCGTCCGGTTCCGTTGGCCGAGCCGCGACGATGCGCTGGCGCGGCTCGACCGCAATACCGGCCAGAAGCACCGCCCCGCCACGGCGCTCGGCGACACCCTGGCTTCCAGCGATCCGGTCGCCCGGGCGTTGTGGCAGGCGCAGCGCGAGCGCACCCTGGCGACGATCCGCGGGCTGAAGCCCGGACTGCCGTCGCCGCGGCT
Source organism: Rhodopseudomonas sp. WA056 (assembly GCF_010906995.1). Taxonomy (NCBI): domain Bacteria; kingdom Pseudomonadati; phylum Pseudomonadota; class Alphaproteobacteria; order Hyphomicrobiales; family Nitrobacteraceae; genus Rhodopseudomonas; species Rhodopseudomonas sp. WA056. The sequence goes on from NZ_QPFS01000020.1 coordinate 16,780, forward strand.
GCCGATCCACGATCCCTGGGCGTTGCGGGCGCTGGTGGCGATCCTGTTGGTCGCGACCTTCATCGCCGCCGGCGAGGAGCGCACCCCGCGGGTGATGGCGGCGTTCGACTGGAACGGCGCGATGGCGCCCTCCAATGTCCGGGTCGATGCCTGGGTGACGCCGCCGCTCTACACCAACAAGCCGCCGATCATTCTCACCGCCGCCAACAACCGGGATCTCGGCACCCCGGGCAGCGGTGCGCTGCCTGTGCCGGTCGGCTCGACCCTGCTGGTGCGCTCCAGCGGCGGCGAGCTCGACGTCACGGTCGGCGGCGGTCTGGTCGAGATCAAGCCGGACAGCGAAGCCCCGAGCGGCACCAGCGAACGGCATTTCCGCATCACCGCCGACGGCACCGCGCGGGTGCGGGCGCCGTCCAGCGGGGCGCCGTGGAGCTTCACCGCGACGCCGGACCGGCCACCGGGCATCGCCCTCGCCAAGGAGCCGCAGCGTCAGGCGCGCGGCTCGCTGCAACTGTCCTACAAGCTCGAAGACGATTACGGGGTGACCGAGGCCGAAGCGCAGTTCGCCGCGGTTCCCGCCGCCAAGCCCGGCGCCGCCGCCGCGGAGGCGCCGCGACCGTTGTTCGAGCCGCCGCAGGTCAAGCTGGTGCTGCCGAATGCCCGTACCCGTGCCGGCGTCGGCCAGACCGTCAAGGACTTCAGCGAGGATCCTTATGCGGGCGCCGAGGTGACGCTGACGCTGACCGCCAAAGACGAGGCCGGCAACGAGGGCCGCAGCGAGCCGTTCGCGATGCGGCTGCCGGAACGGCTGTTCACCAAGCCGCTGGCGCGGGCCCTGATCGAGCAGCGCCGCATTCTGGCGCTCGATGCCGGCGCCAACAAGCAGGTCCACACCGCACTCGACGCGCTGCTGATCGCCCCCGAAGTGTTCGCGCCCGACGCCGGGCAGTATCTCGGTCTGTACACCGTCGCCGATCAGCTCGAACGCGCCCGCACCGACGAGGCGCTGCGCGAGGTGGTCGGCAATCTGTGGTCGCTCGCGGTATCGATCGAAGACGGCGACGCGTCCGACGCCGAGAAGGCGCTGCGCGCCGCGCAGGACGCGCTGAAGGATGCGCTGGAGCGCGGCGCGTCCGACGACGAGATCAAGCAGCTCACCGACAAGCTGCGCGCGGCGCTCGACGCCTATATGCGCCAGCTCGCCCAGCAGCTTCGCAACAATCCGCAGCAGCTCGCCCGCCCGCTCGATCCGAACACCAAGGTGATGCGCCAGCAGGATCTCGAGGCGATGATCCAGCGGATGGAGCGGCTGTCGCGCTCCGGCGACAAGGATGCCGCCAAGCAACTGCTCGATCAGCTCGCGCAGATGCTCGAGAACCTGCAGATGGCGCAGCCCGGCCAGGGCGGCGGCGACAACGACATGGAGCAGGCGCTCAACGAGCTAGGCGACATGATCCGCAAGCAGCAGCAGCTCCGCGACAAGACCTTCAAGCAGGGCCAGGATCAGCGCCGCGACCGGATGCGCGGCGACGACGGCGAGCCGAATCTCGGCGATCTGCAGCAGGATCAGCAGAGCCTGCACGACCGGCTGCGCAAGCTCCAGCAAGAACTCGCCAAGCGCGGCCTCGGCCAGAGCCCGCGCGGCGAAAACGGGCAGCAGGGCCAGCAAGGCCAGCAGGGCGAGGGCGGCCTCGATCGGGCCGATTCGGCGATGGGCGATGCCGAAGGCCGTCTCGGCGAGGGCAATGCCGACGGCGCGGTGGATTCGCAGGGCCGTGCGCTGGAGGCGCTGCGCCAGGGCGCGCAGAAACTCGCCGAGGCGATGCAGCAGGGCGATGGCGAAGGCGATGGCCAGGGCAACCGTCCCGGCCGTCAGCAGAGCGGCGCCAACCAGACCGATCCGCTCGGCCGCCCGTTGCGCGGCCGCGATCTCGGCGACGATCTCACCGTGAAGATCCCCGGCGAAATCGATGTCCAGCGCGTCCGCCGGATCCTCGAGGAACTTCGCCGCCGCCTCGGCGATTCGGCCCGGCCGCAGCTCGAACTCGACTACATCGAGCGGCTGCTGAAGGACTATTGAGGCGATTAGCTAACGCCGAGCACAGCGCAACCTCGCCCGCCTGCGGGAGAGGTCGACGCGCGTAGCGCGGCGGGTGAGGGCACTCCTATCAGCGAGGAGCTAACTCACTACCCGTGTCGCCCTCACCCCAGCCCTCTCCCGCAGGCGGGAGAGGGGGCGCGCAGCGTCTTGGGGCAGGCGTCGATCTTCCGTCGCGAAGGGGGTCAACTACTACTCTTCTTCGCCGACAGCGCGTCCGCGACGGCGGTGCGGATGTCGGCGACCGAGAACGGCTTGGTGACGACGTCGTGGACGATGGCGTCGAGGCCGAAAGCGCGTTCGCGCTGATCGGCGAAGCCGGTCATCAACAGGATCGTCAGCTCGGGGAAGTCGCGCGCGACCGCCAGCGCCAGCGCAATGCCGTCCATGATCGGCATCTTGATGTCGGTCAGTAGCAGGTCGAACTTGCCGTTCTGGCTGGTGAGGATCTCCAACGCTTCGCTGCCGTCTTCGGCCGTGACGGTCTCGTGGCCGTCCAGGCCGATGGCGCGCGCCACCAGAAGGCGCATCGATTCTTCGTCGTCGGCGATCAGGATGCGCGCCATCGTCTCACTTCCCTCGTCGCGGCTGGCGCCGGGCCGCGTCCGGCCGCAATCATCATGGCTTCAGGCACCACCGGCGGCAATGTCGCGCCGGTTGAAGAAGCGCACGTCGATCGCGCGCGCCTCCGCCGGAGGCGAGGCCAGTCGCGTCCGGAACCAGGCGGCTTCCCCGAGCCGCAGCACCTGCTGTTCCAGCACGGCGTTCCAGGCGTAGATCTCGGTGCCGCTGCCGTCGCGTAGCGAAAACCGCAGCCGCGGCAAGTCCACGGCTCGGTTGACTTCACCGACCACGACGCCCTCGATCACCAGGACCGGCTTCGCATCGACGGTCTCGCGCATGAGCTTGACGTTCCGGATCGCCAGCCCCCGCAGGTTCACGTCAAATCCGATCGTCCGGTAGAACGCGGCGGTCTGCGGCATCAGCCGGACGATCTCGGCACGCCAGATCAGCAGGCCGAGTGCCACCGAGCCGAACACCGCGACGGCCATTTGGGCGGTCAGCAGCGACTTGACGGTCTTGATCGGATCCTGGCGCAGCGCCGCCAGCCGTTCCTTGAAGCTCGGCCGCCGCCGCCGGGCACCGAACGAAGTCTTGCGCTTGCGCCGTGGCGGCAGTTCGACATCTTCTCCGGGCTCGGGTTCGGCCGCGAGCGCGCGTGCGAACGGATCGTGGTCGCCTTGTCCCGGCAGGTCGGCGGTGATCGGCGGGCTCTCGACGACCGGCGTGTCCTGTTCGTCCTCGGTGACGCCCCAGCCTGGATCGTTGGCGAGATCGCTACCGGCCGGCTGTTCCTCGACCGTCATCGCCGCGACGCGGACGTCGCTCTGCACGTCTTCGGGCCGGGCGAGCCAGACTTCCTTGCAGCGGGAACAGCGCACCGTCCGGCCGGAATCTCCCAGTTTGGCCGGATCGATCGCATAGGATGTCGTACAATGCGGGCAGACGATATGCATGGCGAATCGCTGACTAGAAGGTTCGTCCGATCGTACCGTCCGTCCGTTAACGAATCGGAAACCATAGCCGCCTCACAACGGCGGCACGGGCAGATGGCGTGGCGTGCCCTTTCTCCCCGCGCCGATCGAAATCGGAGCTGAACGTGGTCCGCTTCGAAAATGTCGGCCTGCGCTACGGGCTCGGTCCGGAGATCCTCCGCGACCTCAATTTTGCAATTCCGGCGCATTCGTTCCAGTTTCTCACCGGCCCGTCCGGCGCAGGCAAAACCTCGCTGCTCAGGCTGCTGTTCCTGTCGCTGCGGCCGACCCGCGGCCTGGTCAATCTGTTCGGCAACGACGTCTCGCTGCTCGGCAAAGAGGAGATCGCGGCGCTGCGGCAGCGCATCGGAATCGTGCTGCAGGACTTCCGCCTGCTCGACCACATGACCACCTATGAAAATGTGGCGCTGCCGTTCCGGGTCACCGGGCGCGACGAGTCGAGCTATCGCAAAGAGGTGATCGACCTACTAAAGTGGGTCGGGCTCGGCGACCGGATGGACGCGCTGCCGCCGGTGCTGTCGGGCGGCGAGAAGCAGCGCGCAGCGATCGCCCGGGCGGTGATCGGCCGGCCGCATTTGCTGCTCGCCGACGAGCCGACCGGCAATGTCGATCCGACGCTCGGACGCCGGCTGCTTCGGTTGTTCATCGAACTCAACAAATCCGGGACCGCGGTGGTGATCGCGACCCACGACATCAACCTGATGGATCAATACGAAGCGCGCCGGCTGGTGCTGCACCAGGGACGGCTGCACGTTTATGAATAGGCAGGGGCCGTTGCGCAGAGCCGACGAACGCGACGTCATGGTCGACCTCGGGCACGAACGCCCGCAGGTGCCGCCGAAGGCGCGCAACGCCTCGCCGATCGTGCCGCGGGCATCGATCTCCGGTCGCGCGCTGGTCGCCGTGGTGGCGATCATGACGTTTCTGGCAGCGATGACCACCGGCGTGGTGATGCTGGTCAGCGCATCGGCGGCGGAGTGGCAGTCCGAGGTGTCCAGCGAGCTGACCGTGCAGGTGCGCGCCGGCCGCGGCCGCGACCTCGATCGCGATGCCGACCGGGTCGCCGAGGTGGTGAACAGCCAGCCCGGCATCGTCGAGGTCCGGACTTTCACCAAGGAGGAATCGGCGCGGCTGCTGGAGCCGTGGCTCGGCACCGCGCTGTCGCTCGACGATCTGCCGGTGCCGCGGGTGATCGTGGCGCGCAGCGCGCCCGGACGTGGGCTCGACCTCGGCGAGCTGCGCCGCCGCGTCACCGAGGCCGTGCCGAGCGCGACGGTCGACGACCATCGGGCCTGGATCGAACGGATGCGGTCGATGACCGGCGCCACCGTGGTGGCCGGCATCGGCGTGTTGGCCCTGGTGATCGTCGCCACCATCATTTCGGTGTCGTTCGCCACCCGCGGCGCGATGGCGGCGAACCGGCCGATCGTCGAGGTGCTGCATTTCGTCGGCGCCAGCGACCGCTACATCGCCAACCATTTCTTCCGGCACTTCCTGCTGCTCGGCCTGCAGGGCGGCCTGATCGGCGGCGGCGCGGCGATCTTCGTGTTCGGCTTTTCGGAATCGGTGGCGATGTGGTTTTCCGGCACGCCGGTCGGCGACCAGTTCGCGGCGCTGCTCGGCACCTTTTCGCTGCGCCCGACCGGCTATCTGGCGCTCGCCGGCATGGCGGTGCTGATCGCTGGCATCACCGCGCTGGCGTCGCGCCGCACCCTGTTCAGCACGCTGAACTCGATCGAATGAGCCGCACATGACCGGAGCGTTACCTCCGCACCGCGCAGGGCGTTCGACCATCCGGCGGACTCCCTTTCGCCCGAAATCGCATTAGAGTCCGGGGCGTCTTCCGCCGCCGCTGCCGACGGCGGAAGGCACGTCAATCGAGGTCAATCGCAGTCCTATGGAGTCGTCTTCCGATCGCAGCCCGATCTCCCCGTCGCCGGACCGTCCGGTCCGACGCCGCGGACGGCTGCGCGCCACCATCGTAGCGGTGCTGGCGCTCGGCTTCGTGGCTGTGGCGGGCGGGTTCGTGGCGTTTCTGGCGCAGCTCCACAGTGCCGAGCTGCAGCCCCGCCGCAATGCCGAGGGCATCGTGGTGTTGACCGGCGGCTCGTCGCGGGTGTCGGACGCGGTCGAATTGCTGGCGGCGGGCTATGGCCGGCGGCTGTTGATTTCCGGCGTCCACCGCACCAACGGAGCCCGTGACATCTCGCGCTCGGTGCCGGAGAGCAGCGACTGGTTCAGTTGCTGCGTCGACCTCGATCGTTCGGCGGTCGACACCCGCAGCAACGCCGCCGAAACCCGGCGCTGGGTGCGGGAGCGCGGCTTCCGCTCGCTGATCGTGGTCACGTCGAATTACCACATGCCGCGGGCGATCGCCGAAATGTCCGATGCCATGCCGGATGTCGAATTGATTCCGTTCGCGGTGATCGGCGACAAGTGGCGCGACGAGCCGTGGTGGACCAGTGGCGGAACGCTGCGGCTCTTGCTATCCGAATACGCCAAATATCTCGCGGTCGAGCTGCGGGTGCGCCTGTCGAAGCTCGGCATCGAGCTGATGCCCGAACCGGCCGAACAGGCCGACCCGACCGGCGCCCGCAAACCGGCGACCGCCCTCGTCAATTGATCGGACCAGCCCGATGTTCGTGATTTTCCTGCGTTCGTTGATCTTCAACGTGCTGTTCTACGTGGTGCTGGTCGGCTGGGTGCTGGCCGCCACGGCGGCGGCGCTGTTTTCCGGCCGGGCTGTGGTCAAGGTCGCCAAGCTGTGGGGCCAGAACAGCATCTGGCTGATGAGGGTGATCTGCGGCACCAAGGTGGAGTTTCGCGGACTGGAGAAGATCCCGGAGGGACCGCTGATCGTCGCGCCCAAGCATCAGTCGATGTGGGAGACGTTCGCGCTGCTGCAGTTCTTCGACCAGCCGCTGTACATCCTCAAGCGCGAGCTGACCTGGATTCCTGTGTTCGGCCAGTTGCTGCTGCGCGGCGGCATGATCGCGATCAACCGCGCGGCGGGCGTCAAGACGCTGGTCGAAATGGCGCGCCGCGCCCGCGAGGAAGTGCGTCGCGGCCGGCAGTTGATCATCTTTCCGGAAGGAACCCGGACCCCGGTGGATGCGCCGCCGAATTACAAGACCGGCGTCGGCCAGATCTATGTCGATTGCGGCGTACCATGCCTGCCGGTGGCGCTGAATGCCGGGCTGTTCTGGCCGCGGCGCCAGTTCATGCGCTACCCGGGCACGATCGTGGTCGAGTTCCTCGACCCGCTCCCGGCCGGGCTCGACCGCCGCGAATTCCTCAGGCAGCTCAGCGACGCGGTCGAGACCGCCACCAACCGTCTGGTCGCCGACGCGCGCAAGGAACAGGCGGCGCTGTTCGGCCGGGTGCCGAGCGCTAAGCCGCATCGCGTCAAATCTGCGGCCAAGCCGGAAAGCGGCAAGGCCGGCTGATCGGCGCGACTTCCGCGTCAACGCGGCGCCGGCGCCTCGTCGCGCAGCGCCTCGGCGAGCTGGTGCAGCGGCACGTCGCGGCAGCCCTGCGCTTCCAGCGCCTTCACGGTGGCGATCACGTAGTCGCGGTTCGGGCCGGAGCGGCCGTGGCCCTGGCGCACGTGGCGCAGCCGTTCGGCGTGGGTCAGCCGCCCGGCATATTGCGCGTGGCCGCGGTCGACCACATAGGTCAGCGCGCTGATCCGGCGCCGGGCGTCGTCTTCCAGCCAAACCGAGCGCTTGACTTCGCGATACACGCTGGTGACCTGCTCGCGCTCACGCAAATACGCCACCGTCGCCATCCGGTGCGCGTCGGCGACCCGGAACGCGATGCCGCGGCAGGCGCCGCCGCGGTCGAGCCCGAGCACCAGGCCGGGCTGTTCCGGGGTGCCGCGGTGCACGAACGAATACACGCACAGCGCCCGGTGCTCGCCGATCAGCCGCGCCGGCACCCGCTCGACGAAGTCGAAGCCGGGATTCCACATCAGCGAGCCATAGCCGAACACCCAGAGGTCGCCCTGGGTCAGGTCGGAGTCGGTGAGCGTCTTGGCGGACATCGGGCGCGGGGGCAGGCTATCGTGTAAATGACAAATTCAGTCCTTACCGCATCGGGCTTGGAAGTGTGAGCGGTTTGCCGCGCGGGCCGGCCGCGCCCGCAGCATGGCGTGCGGCAGCCGGTCGCGGATTCCCTTTTCGGGCTTGTCCCCTTAAGTAGGCGCGATGGCAAATTCCACGATGTCCCCCCGCCGCCCGCTATGGCCGGTGCTGCTGCTCCCCGGTGTATTGGTGGCTGCGGCACTCGCCTGGAGCGCGTTCTGGCTGTTTTCGGCGAGCCAGGTCGACCGTATCGTCGATGAATGGCGCGCGCGCGAGGCGGCGGCCGGCCGTAGCTATGATTGCGGCCAGCGCTCGGTGGCGGGTTTTCCGTTCCGGCTCGAAGTTCGCTGCGAGAATGCCAGCGTTGCACTGACCGCGCAGACCGCCGAGCAGGCCGCGACCCAGACCCCGGCGACCGCGAAGCTCGGCGAAATCCTGGTGGTGTCGTCGCTGTATCAGCCGAGCCTGTTGATCGCCGAGTTCAAGGGACCTGCGACCTTTGCGGATCGCGGTCAGCCGGTGTCGATGGAACTGAACTGGAAGACCGCCCGCAGCAGCGTCGCCGGGCTGCCGGGCACGCCGGAGCGCGTCGCGTTGGTGTTCGACGAGCCGGCGCTCGACGGTTTCCGCGGCGACACCCGCGTGCCGCTCGCCCGTGCCCGTCATGCCGAGCTGCACGGCCGGCAGCGCGAGGCCGCCGGCGCCGAGCCGCGCCAGCTCGAAGTCGATCTCAAGCTCGACGGCACTTCGGTGCAGGATCTGCACCCGCTGCTCGCCGATCCGTTCGACGCGCATCTGCGCCTCTTGCTCAGCGGCCTGAAGGATTTCCGCCCCAAGCCGTGGCCGCAGCGCTTCCGCGAGATCCAGGCCGCCAGCGGCCGCATCCGGTTCGAGCAGGCGCGGATCCAGCAGGGCGACATGGTGGCGGTCGCGACCGGCTCGCTTGGGCTGACGCCGCAGGGCTATGTCGACGGTGAATTGCAGATGGTGGCCACCGGGCTCGACCAGGTGATCCCCAAGCTCGGCATCGACAAGATGCTGGAGCAGGGCGTGTCGCAATCGACGCTCGACCGGCTGGCGCCCGGCGTCCGCGCCAAGGACGTCAACAATGTGCTCGGCGCGCTCGACCGCGCCATTCCGGGCCTCGGCCAGGTGGTGCGCAAGAACGCCAATGTCGCGGCCGTCGCCGGCATCGACGCGCTCGGCCAAGAGACCACGCTGGAAGGCCGTCCCGCCCGCGCCTTCCCGCTGCGCTTCGTCGAAGGCGCCGTGATGCTCGGCCCGCTGAAGGTGGGGCAGACCAAGCCGCTGTTCTGAGGCGACGTGGCTCCATATCGCTAAGCGTCATGGCCGGGCGCGACCCGGCCATCCATCGTCTTTGCAACGACTGTTTGAAGACGCGCGCGGCGCTTGATGGATGCGCGGGTCAAGCCCGCGCATGACGGCGTTGTTGGGGCGACTGCTTAATGCAGCCCCGGCGCCTCGTGCCCGGTGCGGGCAACGTATTCGGTGTAGCCGCCGCCGTATTTGTGGACGCCTTCGGGGGTCAGCTCCAGCACGCGGTTCGACAGCGCGGCCAGGAAGTGGCGGTCGTGCGACACGAACAGCATGGTGCCTTCGAAATCGGCGAGCGCCTTGATCAGCATTTCCTTGGTGGCGATGTCGAGGTGGTTGGTCGGCTCGTCCAGCACCAGGAAGTTCGGCGGGTCGTACAGCATCTTGGCCATCACCAGCCGGGCCTTTTCGCCGCCGGACAGTACCCGGCAGCGCTTCTCGACGTCGTCGCCGGAGAAACCGAAGCAGCCGGCGAGCGCGCGCAATGAGCCCTGGCCGGCCTGCGGAAACCACTCTTCCAGCGACTGGAATACGGTGAGTTCGCCGTCGATCAGATCCATCGCGTGCTGGGCGAAGTACCCCATCTTGACGCTGCCGCCGATGGTGACGCTGCCGTCGTCGGGCGCGGTGGCGCCGGCGACCAGCTTGAGCAGCGTCGATTTGCCGGCGCCGTTGATCCCCATCACGCACCAGCGCTCGCGGCGGCGGATCGCGAAATCCAGATCCTCGTAGATCACGTGATTGCCGTAGGCCTTGCGGACATGGCTGAGGCTGGCGACGTCTTCGCCCGAGCGCGGCGCCGGCAGGAAGTCGAACGCGATGATCTGGCGGCGGCGCGGCGGCTCGACCTTCTCGATCTTCTCCAGCTTCTTGACCCGGCTCTGCACCTGGGCGGCGTGCGAGGCGCGCGCCTTGAAGCGCTCGATGAACGCCACTTCCTTGGCGAGCATCGCCTGCTGCCGCTCGAACTGCGCCTGCTGCTGCTTGTCGGTGAGCGCGCGCTGGCCCTCGTAGAATTCGTAGTCGCCGGTGTAGCTGGTCAGCGTGCCGGCATCGATCTCGACGATCTTGTTGACGATCCGGTTCATGAAAGCGCGGTCGTGCGAGGTCATCAGCAGTGCGCCCTCGAAGCCTTTGAGGAACTGCTCCAGCCAGATCAGGCTTTCGATGTCGAGGTGGTTCGACGGTTCGTCGAGCAGCATCACGTCGGGCCGCATCAACAGGATGCGGGCCAGCGCCACGCGCATCTTCCAGCCGCCCGACAGGTTGCCGACGTCGCCGTCCATCATCTCCTGGCTGAACGACAGGCCGGCCAGCACCTCGCGGGCGCGGCCTTCGAGCGCATAGCCGTCGAGCTCCTCGAAGCGGTGCTGCACCTCGCCGTAGCGTTCGAGGATCTGCTCCATCTCGTCGGCGCGGTCCGGATCGGCCAGCGCGTGCTCCAGCTCCTTCAGCTCGGCCGCAACTTCGCTGACCGGGCCGGCGCCCTCCATGGTCTCGGCAACCGCGCTGCGGCCGCTCATTTCGCCGACGTCCTGGCTGAAATAGCCGATGGTCAGGCCGCGATCGACCGACACCTGACCTTCGTCCGGCTGTTCCTGGCCGGTGATCATCCGGAACAGCGTGGTCTTGCCGGAGCCGTTCGGCCCGACCAGCCCGATCTTCTCGCCCCGCAGCAGCGTCGCGGAGGCTTCGATGTAGAGGATCTGGTGGCCGTTCTGCTTGGAGATGTTGTCGAGACGGATCATGGGCTCACGCGGGGGGAGAAATGCTGCGGCGCGTTTAGCGGAAACAGACGCAATGCGCCAGACACGGCCAATCCAAGCCGGTCATTCCGGGGCGCGCAGCGAAGCTGCGCGAACCCGGAATCCCGAAGAGTTCTGCGATTCTGTCGTTCCACAACTGCAAGATTCCGGGTTCGCTTGCTAGCGCAAGCGCCCCGGAATGACGAACGCGGGGGAGGGCGCTCACCCCTCCGGCAGCACCGCGTTGGTCGGGGTCACCCGGTCGGTGATCTGCATGCCGAACAGGCTGCCGATGAGTTCGACCGCGACGCGGGCGGTGCGGCCGCGTTCGTCGAGGAAGGGGTTGAGTTCGACGATGTCGACCGAGCGGACCAACCCCGAGTCGTGCAGCAGCTCCATTACCAGATGCGCCTCGCGATAGGTCGCGCCGCCCGGCACGGTGGTGCCGACGCCGGGCGCGACCGAAGGATCGAGCACGTCGACGTCGAACGACAGATGCAGCACCCCGCCGGCGGCACGGACGCGGTCGATGACGCGGCGGATCAGCACGCCGACGCCGAATTCGTCGATTCCCCGCATGTCGACCACCGGGATCGCGCGTTGGCGCACCAGCTCTTTCTCCAGCGGATCGATCGAGCGGATGCCGAACAGGTCGAGCCGGCTCGGCGGAACAGAGACCCGCGGCTCGTCGCCGAGCAGATCATCGAGCCCCGGCTCGCCGCACAGGAACGCCGCCGACATGCCGTGCATGTTGGCGGTCAGCGTCGTGGCCGGCGTGTTGTAGTCGGCGTGGGCGTCGAACCACAGCACGAACAGCGGCTTGCTCTGGGTCTGCCAGTAGCGCGCGACGCCGTTGACCGAGCCCATCGACAGGCTGTGATCGCCGCCCATGAACAGCGGCACCGCGCCCGACTGCGCCAGTTCGTAGGCGCGCGCCGAGATCGTCCCGACCCAGCTCCGCACTTCGCCGTAGTAATTGGCTTTGGCCGGCACCGGATCGTTGCCGTCGCCAGCCGCGGGGCGCGTCATGTCGCCATGGTCCTCGACCGCAAAGCCGAGCTGATCGACCACGCGGCCGATGCCGGCGGTGCGGAGCGCCGCCGGTCCCATCAGCGTGCCGCGCAGGCCGGCGCCGATCTCGATCGGCACGCCGAGCAGCGCGACGCGCCGTGCGGACTCGCTGTGAGCGGCTTCGGTCTGCGACATCGCCATGACGCCCCTTCAAATGCGCGCGCGACCCGCGCCGGAGCGCCGCGCCAACTCAGGCTTTGAAATAGGTGATCTGATGCGTGGTCGCCAGCAGCCGTCCGCTCGGCGACCACAATTCGCCGGTCTGGTCGGAGAAGCTCTTGTGAAACACGTTGGCGTCGGCGACACCGAGCACCGCGGTGATTGGCTCGGCGGCGAGATCGGCGGCGTCGACGTGGAAATACGTCGTCATCGACACCGTGCCGATCGGCAGCAATTCGCCGCGGACGTGGAAGATCCGCGCGAAGAACGCGTCCGCGATCGCCGACAGCGACAACAAATCGAGCGTGCGCGGCACCGCGTGGCCGATCCACGCCTTGGTGTGCGGGCTCGCCGGCTCGGGCAGCGGGCCGTCGCCGAAGTTCGGCTCGTTCTCGACGAAGCGAAACTCGAACTGACGGATCCACGACGCCGCAACGCCGCCGCGCTCATACACTGGAGCCTCATCGTAAGCGGCGGTCTTCGGCATCTCGGCCGGGCGGTGCGTCCAGGTCTCGCGGCGCTGGGCGAATACGGCGGTGGCGAACACTTCGACGCCGGCGTCGCCCTGGCTGAGTTCGATGCCCCAATGCTGGGTCGAGCGCGTCGCCTTGATCAGCCGCGGCGTCAGCTCGAACCGGCCGGCGCTGATCGGCGCGCAGAAATTTACCGTGAAGGCCAGCGGATCGCCGGCGCGCTCCGGCTGCTGCATCAGGGCGCGCAGCAGCGTCGCCGCGGTGGCGCCGCCGAACTGGCCGACGAAGGCGTGGTAATCGTCGCTGGTCGCGCCCTGCCAGCGCCCGCCTTCGAAATCCACGCGCGTCGCCGCATCGAATGGATGCGGCGTTTGCTCGACCTTGGCGTCCATGGTGCGCTTCCCGTGTTGTTGCTCTTGTTGTGGCGCCAGCTTGCACCGCGGCGCAGCCGGGCGCAATGGCTGTCGGTCATCATGTGATGAGGGCAGGGCTGCGGCGGCGCGCGGACCCACGCGGACGTCATTCCGGGGCGCCGCGCAGCGGCGAACCCGGAATCTCGCAGGTGTTGGAAAAACGTTCGCTACAAGCTCGGGATTCCGGGTTCGCGAGCTGCGCTCGCGCCCCGGAATGACGTGCTTGGGTCGGAGTGCGCGCGCTCCGCAGTACGTCGACTATCCCGCCTGCCGCGCCGGAGAGGGCTGCGTCGCCGGCTTGGTCGGCACGTTCCAGATCTCTTCGGCGTATTCGCGGATGGTGCGGTCGGACGAGAACCACGCCATCCGGGCGACGTTGAGGATGCCGGCGCGGGTCCAGGCGGAGCCGGCGCGCCAGCGTGCGTCGATGCCGCGCTGGGCCTCGTAGTAGCTGTCGAAGTCGGCGCTCACCATGTAGTGGTCGAGGTGGCGCAGCGCGTGCGCCACCGAGGCGAACCGGGCGCGGTCGTCGGGCGAGAATACGCCGGAGTCGATCGCGCGGATCGCGTTGGCGAGCTGCGGCGAGCGGTTGATGACGTCGGTGGCGTCGAGGCCCTGGGCACGGCGCGCCACCACTTCGAGCGCTTCCATGCCGAAGATCGCGATGTTCTCCGGGCCGACCAGATCGCGGATCTCGATATTGGCGCCGTCGAGCGTGCCGATCGTCAGCGCGCCGTTCAGCGCCAGCTTCATGTTGCCGGTGCCGGAAGCTTCCATGCCGGCAGTCGAGATCTGCTCCGACAGGTCGGCGGCCGGAATGATCACTTCGGCGAGGCTGACATTGTAGTCGGCGAGGAACACCACCTTCAGCTTGCCGCCGATCGAGGCGTCGTTGTTCACCACTTCGGCGACGTCGTTGATCAGCTTGATGATCAATTTGGCGTAGCGATAGCTCGCTGCCGCCTTGCCGGCGAAGATCTTGACCCGCGGCACCCAGTCGCGGTTCGGCTCGTCCTTGATCGCCTGGTACAGCGCGATGGTCTCGAGCACGTTGAGCAGTTGCCGCTTGTATTCGTGAATGCGCTTGATCTGGACGTCGAACAGCGCGCCGGGATCGATCCGGATGTTGTTGCGCTCGCCGATCAGCCGCGCCAGCGCCACCTTGTTGCGGTGCTTGACCGAGCGGAATTGCTGCTGGAACGCGCTGTCGCCGGCGAAGGCTTCGAGCCGCTCCAGCCGGGTCGGATCGTCCAGCACCTCGTCGCCCGCGACCGAGCGGACCAGATCGGTCAGGCCCGGATTGGCCAGCGTCAGCCAGCGCCGGAAGGTGATGCCGTTGGTCTTGTTGGTGATGCGGCCGGGGTAGAGGAAGTTGAGATCGTGGAACACGGTCTCCTTCATCAGGTCGGAATGCATCGCCGAGACGCCGTTGATGCGGTGCGAGCCGATGAAGGCGAGGTGCCCCATCCGCACCCGGCGGCCGGCCTTCTCGTCGATCAGCGACACCGAGGCGCGGAACTCGATGTCGCCGGGGCTGCGCGCCTCGGCGAGGCCGAGATGCGCCTCGTTGATCCGGTAGATGATTTCGAGATGGCGCGGCAGCGTGCGCTGGAACAGGTCGAGCGGCCAGGTCTCCAGCGCCTCGGGCAGCAGCGTGTGGTTGGTATAGCTCAGCGTCGCCACGGTGATCTGCCAGGCGTCGTCCCAGCGCAGGCCGTGGACGTCGACCAGGAGCCGCATCAGTTCGGCCACCGCGAGGCTGGGGTGGGTGTCGTTGAGCTGGATCGCCGCCTTCTTGGCGAGGTTGCGGATCTGGCCGTCGGAATCCAGGTGCCGCTTGATCAGGTCCTGCAGCGAGGCGGAGACGAAGAAATATTCCTGGCGCAGCCGCAGCTCGCGGCCCGCAGGGCTCTCGTCGTTCGGATACAGGAATTTGCAGATCGCCTCGGCGCGCGCCTCGTGCGCGGTGGCGCCGAGATAGTCGCCGGTGTTGAACACGTCGATCAGCAGCGGGTCCGGCGCCCGCGCCGACCACAGCCGCAGCGCGTTGACGTGCTCGCCGCGCCAGCCGACGATCGGTGTGTCGTAGGCGATCGCCTGCACGGTCTCGCCCGGCGTCCACACCGCGCGGGTGTAGCCTTTGCCATCGGTGACTTGGTCGACATGGCCGCCGAACTTGACCTGATAGACGACTTCCGGCCGCTGCAATTCCCACGGGTTGCCGAAGCTCAGCCACTCGTCGGGGAATTCCTGCTGCCAGCCGTGATTGATGATCTGGCGGAACAGACCGTAATCGTAGCGGATGCCGTAGCCGTAGGCCGGGATCTCCAGCGTCGCCATGCTTTCCATGAAGCAGGCGGCGAGCCGGCCGAGGCCGCCATTGCCGAGCGCGGCGTCGGGCTCGCATTTGCGCAAGTCGTTGAGGCCGACGCCGAGATCGCCGAGCGCGGCGGCGAACTGCGCCAGCAGGCCCATGTTGTTCAGCGAGTCGGTGAACAGCCGGCCGATCAGGAATTCGAGTGACAGGTAATACACCCGCTTGCGGCCGGCGTCGTAGCTCTCCTTCTCGGACACCAGCCAGCGGTGCACGATCCGGTCCCGCAGCGCCAGCGCCGACGCCTTGTACCAGTCGTGCTTGGTGGCGTGCGCCGCCTCCTTGCCGATCGCCAGCGTCAGCTTGGCGAGGATCGCGCTCTTGATCTCGGCGAGCGCCAGCTCATCCAGATGTGCCGGCTGGGAGGAATTTTTTTCTGGCAACGACTGCACGGGCAAGTGACCATTCCAAGCGGATGAGACCACGACCATACAAACAATAGTCCCGGATCGAAACCCATGACGAGGGCATCGTTGCGGCGGGATGCCCGGCTTTTGTGCAAAATCCCGCGACTCGGGCTGCCTGCTCTGCAGGCGTGGTGCAGGTTTCAAGGCGGGAACACGCTCGATGAACCAGAGGGCGGGGCCAAGGTTGCGCCCCAACGCGCCGCGCGATAAGAACAAATTTAGAACATTCTGCAAGGTCTTGAGTTATCATCGCGATTCGGCGCGGTGCGCCGTCTATATCTATGGTCTCAGCAAGCTTCCGAGGACGAGATGTCCACCATCGCCTTCGATCAGACGGCGCTCACCCGGATCGCCGATTTCGCCCGCTCCCTGTCGCGGCTGCATCAGCTCGCCCGCCGGCAATGGGTCGATGACGATCAGCTCGACCGCGAGTTCAACGCGGTGTGCGTGTCGATCTGGGGTTACTGCCCGGACGATCTGGTCGACGAGATGTTCGATCCTGCTGATCTGACTTGGCTCGACACCCTCGATGAGGGCACCGCGCGGATCTTCGCGGCCGAGCACGGCTATGACCTGGTCGACGACACCGGCATGCTCAGCGACTGGTGGGGCTATTGCTGGATGATCCTGGCCGAAGCCCGCGGTCTGCTGACCGCCGAAAACCGCGCCGCCGCCCGCGCCCACCTCGAAGAATCCTACCGCGCCGCCCCGAATGTGATCGGGGTGATCGTCGGCAGGTAGGCATCGAGGCTCCTCGTCGTCCGAGTCTCTCCGGCGCGCGAATCCCTCAAGCCCCAAGATGTCATTCCGGGGCGCGAGCGACAGCTCGCGAACCCGGAATCCCGAAGTTATTTGGCCGAGAAGTCTCCCCGATCTGCGCTCCGAGGTGCCCCGAATCTCCGGATTCCGGGTTCGCGCTTTCGCGCGCCCCGGAATGACGGTGGGGCGTCAGAACGGCGGGTGCTTGAGAGAGGCTCACTCGATGCCGGCGCGGCGGCCGTGGGGGAGTGGCTTCGGGGTCTCGACCGGCAGTGAGACGTCGCGGCCGAGCGCCGGGGGCGCCTGTTCGGCGATCTGCTCGTTGACCGGGGCGACCTTCATCTCGCCGAGGCGGGCGCGCAGGCTCGGGGTCAGGCCCGGATAGTCGGCAACCGGGGTGAAGTCCGGCGTCTGCTCGACGCCGAGACGCACGCCCGTATAGGCGACGAGACCGTCGGCGGTGGCGACGATGTCGCCGGCACGCAGCGAGACGTCCTGGGACAGGTCGATCTGCGCGAGGCCCGCCGGGTCGCGGCCGTTGCAGGTGCAGTCCGGCTTCAGTGCCTTGCGATAGGCGAACGCATTCGGCGAGTCGGCATAGCGCTCGCCGCTCGCCGAGCGGGCACCGTCGATCTGGCTGCCGTAGTAAACCTTGGCGTTGCCGGCCGGGCAGAACGCCTGGCACATCTGCGCCGGGCTGGCGCCGGCGCGGAGCTGCAGCGGGAAGTACTTGCCGTCGCAGCTGCGCACGCAGAACGCCGGACCGCCGCCGGCAGAGGCCTGGCGCTGCGGTTGCGGCGGCTGGTTTTGCTGATTGAGGCCGAACGGGTCGGCGAAAAAGTTGGCCTGGGCCGGGGCTCCGTGCTGCGGCCGTTGTGGGCCGGCGCCGCCGAACAGGAACTCCAGCAGATTCTGCGCCGAGGCGATCTCAGGAGCGGCGAGTAGCGGCAGCGCAAGCGCCGCGCCGAGAGCGAGAACGCGGCGCCGCAGGCGTGAACTGGTAAGCAATTGACGCAAAACGCCCACTCCACCGACGCAACCACCCGCGGCAAGCCCGCTGTTGGTCGCGACTTTAGGATGGGATGGTAAACGCCGGGTTTCCGGCGGCGTCCGCGGCGCTCAGGTGTTGAGGAACTCGCTGGCCTTGTACAGCGACCGGAACGGCAGCCCGGCCTCGGCGAAAGCTTCGGTGGCGCCTTCCTCGCGGTCCACCATGGTCAGCACCAGCACGATCTCGGCGCCGGATTCCTTCACCGCCTCGACCGCCTTGATGGCCGAGCCGCCGGTGGTGGTGACGTCCTCGACGATGACGCAGCGCTTGCCGGCCAGGCTCTCGCCCTTGGCCAGACCTTCGACCGACAGCCGCGCGCCGTGCTCTTTCGGCTTCTTGCGCACGAAGAACGCCGCGATCGGATGGTTCTTCAGCCATGATAGCTGCGCGATCGCGCCGGCCAGCGGCACCGCGCCCATCTCCAGCCCGCCGACATAGTCGACCTTCTCGCCGCGCAGCGCCTCGTAGGTCAATTCGGCGAGCAGGGCCGCACCCTCGGGATCGAGCATCGTCGGCTTCAGGTTGAAATAGAAGTCGCTCTTGCGCCCCGACGCGAGCGTGATCTCGCCCCGGCCGAACGAACGGGTGCGGATGATGTCGGCAAGGCGGGCGCGGGACGCGGATTTGGACACGGGCGAACTCTCTGGCTGTCGGAAGTTGCTGCAATCTAATCGCCTCACCGCTGCGATTCCAGCGGTGCGGTGATGGTATTATCGATCGCTCAGTGCGCCTCGTCCCAATTGTCGGCGGCGCGGGCGTCGACTTGCAGCGGGACGTTGAGGATCACTGCCGGGAACGGCGCGTCCTGCATCACGCTGCGCACGACCGGCAGCGTCGCTTCGACCTCGGCTTCCGGCACTTCGAAGATCAGTTCGTCGTGGACCTGCAGCAGCATCTGGGCGCTGAGCTTCTTCTCAGCCAGCGCGTCCTCCATCCGCACCATGGCGCGGCGGATGATGTCGGCGGCGGAGCCCTGCAGCCGGGCGTTGATCGCGGCGCGTTCGTTGAACGCGCGGATCGACGGGTTCGAGGCCTTGATGTCCGGGTAGTGGCATTTGCGGCCGAACAGCGTGGTGACGTAGCCGTGGGTCCGGCAGAAGTCGCGGGTCTCGTCCATATAGGCGCGGATGCCCGGGAAGCGTTCGAAGTAGCGCTTGATGTAGGCGCCGGCTTCCTCGCGCGGGATGCCGAGCTGATTGGCGAGGCCGAACGCCGAGATGCCGTAGATGATGCCGAAATTGATCGCTTTGGCGCGGCGGCGGATTTCCGACGGCATGCCTTCGACCGGGACGCCGAACATCTCCGACGCGGTCATCGCGTGAATATCGATGCCGTCCTGAAACGCTTTTCGCAAAGCCGGGACGTCGGCGACTTCGGAGAGCAGGCGCAGTTCGATCTGCGAGTAGTCCGCCGACACCAGTTTGTGTCCCGGCGTCGCCACGAAGGCGCGGCGGATTTTTCGCCCGTCCTCGGTCCGCACCGGGATGTTCTGCAGGTTCGGCTCGTTCGACGACAGCCGCCCCGTCGTGGTGGCGGCGAGCGCATACGTCGTGTGGACGCGGTGGGTCTGCGGATGCACGTAATTCGGCAGCGCATCGGTGTAGGTCGAGCGCAGCTTGCTGACCTGCCGCCACTCCAGAATCTTCTTCGGGAATTCGTGGCCCTGCTCGGCGAGCTCGTCGAGCACCTGCGCCGAAGTCGACCACGCGCCGGTCTTGGTCTTGCTGCCGCCCGGCAGGCCCATCTTGCCGAACAGGATGTCGCCGAGCTGCTTCGGGCTGCCGATGTTGATGTCCTCGCCCGCAAGCTCGCGGATCTCGGCCTCGATCCGCGCCGCGGTCTGGGCGAAATCGGATGACAGCCGCGACAGCACCTGCCGGTCGATCGAGATGCCGCGCCGCTCCATCCGCGCCAGCACGCCGACCAGCGGGCGTTCGAGCGTCTCATACACCGCGGTCATGCTGCCGGCGACAAGGCGCGGCTTCAGCACGCGCGCCAGCCGCAAGCTCACGTCGGCGCGCTCGGCCGCATAGGCGGTGGCGCGGTCGATTCCGACCTGATCGAGGCCGATCTTGTTTTTGCCGGTGCCGGTCAGCTCAGTCAGCGTGTGCAGCGTATGGCCGAGATTGCTCTCGGACAGCGCGTCGAGCCCATGGCTGCCGCGGCCGGCATCGAGCGCGTAGGACATCAGTTGCGGATCGTCGATGTTGCGCAAGGTCAGGCCATGCTGCGCCAGCAGCACTGCGGCAAATTTGATCGCGAAGCCGACCTTGGCGATACCGGCGGATTCCAGGATCGGCTTCAGCGCATCGAGTGCGTCGCGGGTGCCGAGCTGATCGGGCGCGAGGCCGGCGGCGAACAGGCCGTCGCCATCGCCGGCCTGCTTGTGGGCCAGCGGGATGTAGCAGGCGTCGTTCGGGCCGAGCGCCAGCGCAACGCCGGTCAGCTCCGCCTGCATCGGATCGATCGAGGTCGCGACTGCCTCCAGTGCCACCACCCCGGTGTCGTGGATGCG
The DNA here is from genome assembly GCF_010906995.1 of Rhodopseudomonas sp. WA056. Classification (NCBI taxonomy): domain Bacteria; kingdom Pseudomonadati; phylum Pseudomonadota; class Alphaproteobacteria; order Hyphomicrobiales; family Nitrobacteraceae; genus Rhodopseudomonas; species Rhodopseudomonas sp. WA056. The sequence goes on from NZ_QPFS01000020.1 coordinate 36,818, forward strand.
GGCGATGACAGCGTGCAGCTGGTCCAGCGTGCGCAGCGTCTTGTAGGCCGTGCGGTCGACCGGGACCTTGCGCGCAGCCTCGGCTCGCGACGCAACCAGCGCCTCCGGCGACAGCACGACGCCCGGCTTGCCGTCGCGTCCGCGGCCCGCATTCAGCGGCCCCGAGGTCGGCGCGCCCCCTCTCCCGCTTGCGGGAGAGGGGTGGGGTGAGGGCTCTTGCCCCGCAAACAAATCGTCGCTCGGGCCCGCGACGCTTTTCGCCAGCGGCGGAACGGCCGACTTCAACGCCGTCTCCGCCTCCACGTCCGACGGATCAATCTGCGCATACTCAGCGACGCGCCGCGTCAGCGTGGTGAACTCCATCGCCTTGAGGAACGCCACCAACTTGCGCGCGTCGGGCTCGTGCACCGCCAGCTCTTCCAGCGGCACCTCTAACTTTACATGGTCGTCGAGCAGCACCAGCTTGCGCGAGATCCGCGCTTTCTCGGCATTCTCGATCAGCGCTTCGCGCCGCTTCGGCTGCTTGATCTCAGGTGCGCGGGCGAGCAGGGTTTCGAGGTCGCCATATTCGTTGATCAGTTGCGCTGCGGTCTTGATGCCGATGCCCGGCACCCCCGGCACGTTGTCGACACTGTCGCCGGCCAGCGCCTGCACCTCGACGACCTTGTTGGGGGGCACGCCGAATTTCTCGATCACCTCGGGCACGCCGATGCGGCGGTCCTTCATGGTATCGTACATCACCACGCAGTCGGTCACGAGCTGCATCAGGTCCTTGTCCGACGACACGATCGTCGCCGTGGCCCCGGCCTCGCAGGCCTCGCGCACGTAAGTGGCGATCAGATCGTCGGCCTCGAAGCCGGACTGTTCCAGGCACGGCAGATCGAACGCCCGCACCGCTTCGCGGATCAGGGCGAATTGGGGGATCAGATCGTCCGGCGCCGGCGGCCGGTGCGCCTTGTATTCGGGGTAGAGCGCGTTGCGGAAGGTGACTTCGGATTTGTCGAAGATGATGGCCAGATGCGTCGGCCGGTTCTCCGGCGGCATGTCGCGGAGCAGCTTCCACAGCATGTTGCAGAAGCCGAGCACGGCATTGACCTGCAGCCCGTCGGATTTGCGGTTCAGCGGCGGCAGCGCGTGATAGGCGCGGAAGATGTACGACGAGCCGTCGACCAGGAACACATGGTCGCCCTTGCCGGGCGGCTTGACGCCGGCCGGGGCAGGGGGCGTGGCAGAGGAAGCGGCAGGCGTCGCAGCGGCGGACTTGGTCGTTTTCGGCATGGCCGCAACTTAGGGCGTCCGGAGGCGTTTGGCACCCCTTCGTGGGGGAGCTGGGGTAAATTTCAACATTACGTCCAGGATTGACATTAGGAAAAAAATCCGTAATCTTGACCCGTCGGAAGAGGGAAAGGTCCATGGCTGGTTTGCTAGAACAGTTAGGAGAAGACCTTGTTCTCCTAAAATCTGAAGTGGCTACGCTCAGGGAAACACTGAGGCGCCGTCAGGTTGCTTTGAAGAATTTCTACTGGCTGCAGCCGCGCGATTACCACGGCCGATGGGCAATCGCGGCGGGCGGCAGCACCGATTTCAGTGCCGCTAAACGCAGGCTGGAGGCGGATTGTGACCTTCAATATTCGAAGGACACGATGATCTGTAATCTTGTGAAAACACCGCTTTGTTGGGCTCAGGCGATGGAGCGATACAGTGCGTGCTTGAGCGGCCGACCGATCCCTCAGTTGAGGTTTTGACATGGAAGAATTCATGGCCCGCACGCTGATGGTCCAAGCGAAGGACAACAGCCAGAGAGTTGATGTCCAGATATTCCCGCCCAAAGCGGGCAAATCGTCCTGGGAATGTGCATGGCAGATCAAATGGCCCGATCGAACGCGCGCGAACTCGGCTCATGGCGTCGACAGCGTGCAAGCCCTCCTGCACGCCATGCAGATGGTCGGCTCAGAGCTCTATACGTCCCAAGAGCATCGTTCGGGACTTCTGACTTGGAAGGAGGGGTACAGCGGATACGGCTTCCCCGTCCCGGCTCGCATCCGTGACCTGTTACTTCGCGACGATGCGAGGTTTTTGTAGGAGCGGGCGAGTAGCTCGGCGGCGATCCGCAGCCATGTAGTCCAATCGCTCTGTCGCCGTCCTAGCGAGGAGCGAAGCGACGAAGCAATCCAGGCGCGATGAGAGACTGGATTGCTTCGCTGAGTGTGTGCCCGGACGGCGCGGGGCGCCGGTCCGGATGGTCGTGACGATTGGCTGCGACTTCGCGCTTAAGCGAAGCCGTGCTTCTTCTTGCTCTCCAGCTCCTGCGCCTTGAACTGGTTGAAGCGGGGCAGGAACTTGTCCCAGTCGATGATGTGGGCGTCGATTTCCGGGCCGTCGATACAGGCGTGCTTGCGGACCATCTTGCCGTCGATGGTGACCGGCACCATGCAGGCGCCGCACATCCCCGTCGCATCCACCATGATCGAGTTGAGGCTCGCCACGGTCTTGACGCCATACGGCTTGGTGAGGTCGGAGACCGCCCGCATCATCAGCGGCGGGCCGATCGCCACCACCTCGGCGATGCTGCGGCCTTTGCCTTCCTGGTTGGCCTTCATCATCTCCTCGAGCGGTCCGGTGACGAAGCCTTTGACGCCGTAGGAGCCGTCATTGGTGGTGTAGATCAGCGAGAGCTGGTCGCCGAACTCCTGCTTGAGCTTGCCGACGCGCTCGTCGTCTCCGGTCCAGAACAGGAACTCCTTGGCGCGGAAGCCGGAGATCAGCGTCACGTGGTTGCCGAGCCGCAGGTGCTCGCGCATGATCGGATACACCGGCGGCAGGCCGACGCCGCCGGCGCAGAACACCACGGTCTGGTTGCCCTCGTAGCGGTGCAGCTCGCTGGCGCGGCCGAGCGGGCCGGCGATGCCGGAGAACGCATCGCCGATCGCCATCCGGTTGATCTCCAGCGACGAGGTGCCCATGCCCTGCACCACCAGGTCGATGGTGCCTTTCTCGGCGTCCCAATCGGCCAGCGTCAGCGGGATCAGTTCGCCCTTCTCCCACGGCAGCACGCGGACAAATTGTCCGGCCTGGGCCGAGCGCGCCACCATCGGGGCCCGCACGGTGAACTCGACGATGCCGCCGGCGAGCGGCACCTTGTTGACGATGGTCTGCGCCACCTGGCCGAGCTCGGTGTACTTCGCGGCGCGTTCGACGCGGTCCTTGATCTCGGCCGGCGTGAACGGAATCTCGCCGACGATTTCGCGCGCCGCCGCCTGGCCGTCGCCGGCCGCGCGGATCGCGGTGGAGCCGCCGCGGGCGGCGTCGCCGCCGGTGTAGACGTCCTTGATCGAGGTTCGCTGCGAGCCTTCTTCGACCTCGATGGTGCCCCATTTGTTGGTCTTCAGGCCGGGCTCGGCGTCCTTCATGATCGGGTTGGCGGTGTTGCCCAGCGCCATGATCACGAGGTCGACCGGCACCCGCTCGATCTGCCCGGTCGGCTTCGGGCTGCGGCGGCCGGACTTGTCCGGTTCGCCGAGCTCGTTGACGTCGAGCAGCGCGTGGGTGACGAAGTGGGTGTGGTCGTCGCCGATGAATTCGCGCGGCGCGCGCAGCACCGCGAGATTGATCTCTTCTTCCAGCGCGTGATGCAGTTCCTCGACGCGGGCCGGCATCTCGCTCTTGGTGCGGCGATACACGATGGTGACGTTGCCGCCGAGCCGCTTGGCGGTGCGCGCCGCATCCATCGCGGTGTTGCCGCCGCCGATCACGAACACGTTCTTGCCCTTCACCTCAGGCAACGGCGTCTCGTAACGGTCGTCCAGCCCGCGCATCAGGTTGACGCGGGTCAGGAACTCGTTGGCCGACATCACGCCGAGCAGATGCTCGCCGGGCACGTTCATGAAGGTCGGCAGGCCTGCGCCGGTGCCGACGAAGATCTTCCAGAAGCCTTCGGCCTTGAGGTCTTCGAGCGTCGCAGTCTTGCCGACCACGAAATTCTTCACGAAGCGGCCGCCGAGCAGGATGATCTTTTCGACGACGTCGTCGATCAGCGTGTTGGGCAGGCGGAATTCCGGAATGCCGTAGCGCAGCACGCCGCCGAGGTCGTGGAATGCCTCGAAGATCGTGACCGGGAAGCCTTCGACCGCCAGCAAGTACGCGTTGATCAGTCCCGACGGACCGGAGCCGACCACCGCGATCGGCGGCTTCACGGCAGCGGCCCACGGCGAAATCCGGCCGGCGAACCGCTCATTGGCGTTCGGGTTGGTGAGCTTCTGATGCTCGGGCAGGTACCATTCGAGCTGGCCGATTTCGATCGGCCGCTTGGTATGGGTGCAGACGCCTTGGCACTGCAGTTCTTGCGGGCAGACGCGGCCGGTGACGTTCGGCAGCGGGTTGCAGCTCTCGATCAGCTCCAGGGCTTCGCGATGCTTGCCGTTGCCGAGCAGGTCCAGCATCTCGGGGATGTGGATCTTCACCGGGCAGCCGCCCTTCGGCTCCTTCTTGCCCTGGATCAGCACGCCGAGTTCGCACGGCTTGTCGTCGCACTGCTTGTCGCGCATCACCTCGAGCCAGACGAACAGCTCGCACTCGCGCAGGCTGTAGCCGATCGACTGGTAGCCGAGATAGCCCTGGTTCACGAGTTCGAAGTCGATCGCGCGCTCTTCCGCCGGACGGATGTAGGGCGGGATGAACGCCTCGCCCGGCCAGCCTTCCGACAGGTTCTCGAACATCGGGTAGCGACCGCGCAGATGCACGTCGATCGCCTTGATGAACTTGCGCTTGAACTTCAGCGGCAGCGCCCAGATGAAGCGCTGCAGGATCGTCGACATGTCGTCGCCGCGGGCGAGCAGATTCCACAGCGTGGTGGTGAAGGCTTCACCCAGCTCCGGCTGCTGGAATTCCCAGACGATGGCCTGGGTGCCATCGGCGATGAACATGTTGCGCAGCGACGCCGGATCGTTGACCAGGCGCTTCTGCAGCAGTGCGAGCTGCTTCTGGAAGACGCCGACAGCCTCGCTGTTCTGCAGCTCTTCCAGTTCGCTCTTGGAGCTTTCCAGCGTGCTGCGCGCCTGCTGGTAGCGCAGCACGTCGCTGGAGACCGTTCCGGTGACCTCGCTCATCGAATGATCTCCGCATCGCAATTGGCCGCTGCGCGGCTCAGTTTGGCCGACAGTTCAGGCGTGACCTTGAGCTTGCTGAACACGCCCGGGATGACGTGGGCGACGTCCTTCGGGGCGCCGTCGACGACGATCTTGGTGAGTTCGAACACTTCCGGCACGTCCTGGTAGCAGCTCTTGCAGTTGGTGCACTTGCCGAGGTCCGCATCGTCGATGTGGATCGGCTCGGCGCCGTTGCCGCCTGCCGCCTTTGCGCCGTTGGTCGGTGCTGCAGCCGCCGGAGCCGCCGCAAAGCCGTTCATCAGCGCGCCGAAGCCGCCGGCCGCCGGCGCATTCGACGAGGCCGCCAGTTCGCTCATGCCGCGCGCGATCTGATCGAGCGAGCTTTCGCGAGCCTTGACCTGTTCGTCGTACTGGTGCTGCAGCGCCTCGAGTTCGGCGCGGTGGCTGTCGTCGAGCGCACGGACGTCGAATCCGGCCAGCACCTGCAGGGTGCGCCAGTACTTGCGCCGTTCCTCGACCAGCGCCACCACGGTCTCGCCGACCGACAGCTTGATCAGCTTCTTGTCGGCATCGGTGGCGTAGATGAACGGCGTCTTGCCGGCTCGCGCGGCCGGATCGAGCGCGACGTATTCGTCGATCGGCAGCGCGTCCGCATCCTTCTTCAGCGGCTTGAACTGCTTGCGGAAGCGGACTTCGGTATGGGCGAAGTCGGCCGGCGTTAGCTTGGCCTTCAGAAGCTGCAGCTTGCCGCCCTCGTCGACATATTCGATCGTCTTGGTCGCCCAGTCCTGATCGGCCTCGGGGTTGCCGTCAAGATTGAAGGCGCGTTCCAATTTGCCGACCTTGCGCGGGTCGTGGACGAACACCGGATTCATCCGGCTTTCGACCGCAAGACGCGCCTGGCGGTTGGCGACGGCGTCGCCGATGCCGTGCTCGGCCTGGCACGGCGTGTAGACGTCGAGCACCGCCGGCGACGAGGTGTGGTTCAGGAACTCCATCACGTTCTTCAGGAAGTGGCCCTGCAGCGCGGTCGCGGTCTGCACCACGAACACGCTCGGATGGAACGAGGCGATCAGGCCGAGTTCCTTGCGGGATTCCTGCTTGCCGTGCTGGGCGATGCCGAACCGCGACAGGTCGCTGTCCTGGCCGGTGAGGCTCGCCGTCGAGGTCTGGCCGCCGGTGTTGGAATAGGCGCCGGTGTTCAGCACCACGACCTTGATCGGGGTCTTGGTGGCGAGCAGACGCGACAGCGCGCCGAAGCCGATGTCGTAGGTGGCGCCGTCGCCGCCCATGCTCAGCACGGTCGGCAGCATCGCCCGCTCTTCCGGCGTGAATTCGCTCCAGCCGAAATAGCGGAAGTAGCCGTCGTGCTTGGCCGCATCATAGGCGTCGGCCAGTTCGAGCTTGGCGACGCGCAGCGCCCGGAAGTCCTCCGAGGCCTTGGCGGTGAGACCTTCGAAGATGCCCTTGGCCACCGCAGGGGTGTCCTGGAACAGGCTGTTCACCCACGGGTCGGTGTAGGGGTTGAAGGGGAAGGTCGACGCATAGACGCTCGAGCAGCCGGTGGCGTTGGCGATCACCATGCCGGACGGGCCGTTGCCGGTCGGGCCGCTCTCATAGAGATACAGCCGCTTCTCCAGCGTCTTCAGGGTCTGGTCGATCCGGGCGGCGCGGGCATCGTCGCCGGCGACCAGCGCCCGCTTGGCGTTGAGCTGATCGATCAGGGTCTCCAGCTCGCGGATGTGGTCCTTGCGGCGCTTGTCGTGGATGGCGTGGTTGGTCGAGGTGACCAGACGGATCGCGGTGACTTCGCCGCAGCCGCGGCAGGCGCCGTGGCCGCCGGTGGTCGCGTAGTAATTGGCGCGATCGAGCATCAGGCGCTTGGTCTCGCCTTCCGGCTTGGTCGCGCTTTCGGTGAACCGCGCCGGGGTGTTCGGGGTGCGGCTGAGGAATTCGAACCGCGCCTGGAGCTGCTCCAGCATCGGTTCGTCCTGCTCACGATCGATCAGCGCGCCGGGGCCGCAGACGTCGATACATTCGAGACAGCCCGAGCACTTCCACGGGTCGACGCTCACCGAATACAGGCCGCCGGTGCCCGGCTGGCTCTTCTCCATCGCGTCGAAGAACGGCCGGGTGCGGGCCACCGGATACACCGACAGCGCCGCCGACAGCTTGCCGAAGTTGCGGTTCAGCGTCGCGTTGTCGAGCTGCAGCGCCTCCGCGGCCTGCGCGACGATGTCAGCGAACGGCTTGTCGTCCTTGCCGCCGCGATAGACTTCGCGGATCGCCTCGGTCAGCGCCGGCACCTTTTCGCTCAACGCGTCAGCTTGCGCCGGCGCGATGTCGAGTTGCTTGATCGCGGTCAGCAGCAGTTCATGGATGTCGTGCACCGCGTTCGGGATCGCGGCATCGGGGCAGACCAGCGCGCATTCCATGCAGCCGGTGCACAGGTCGGCCTTGAACTCCGGCACGTTGCGGCGGAACAGGCCCTTGTCCTTGGCGGCGGCGGAGCCGGCCGGCATGAACATGCCCATGCCCGGCAGCACCGGCGCTTCCGCAATGGTGCCGTCGCGGAACGGGCCGGCCAGCACGTCGTCGTAGTACTGCGGATCGAGGAAGCCGGACGCCGAGGCCGGCGCGGCGGCGCGGCACATCGATGCCGAGATCGAAGCGTCGCGCTTGGCCTTCGGGGCGGCCTTGATGGCGTCCTCGCTGAATTCCGGAGCGTCGACATCGACCTGGTGGGTGGCCTCCAGACCCTCGCGGATCACCGCCATGTTGCCTTCGACGATGTCGCCGCCCTTGGCGCCGAACTTCTTGCTGATCTGCTGGCGGATCTTGTTCAGCATCGCCTCCTGCGAGGCGTCGGCGACCACGCGGTCGACATTGCCGCAGACCGCGCCAATGAAGGCGATGCCCATCATCCGGGTTTCGAGTTCGGCGGTCGGGGCGTGGCGCTTGGCCACCGCGAAGGCGTCGATCACATAGAACTTGATCTTCTTGTCACGGATGGTCTGGCGGGCCTTCGCCGGCAGATCACGCCAGGCTTCGAGCGGCGTCAGGTTGGTCTGCAGAATGAAGGTGCCGCCCTCGACCAGCCCGCGCAGCGGGTTGGTGTGCACGAACACCTTGTGGTCCGGCGAGATCACGATCTCGACGTCTTCCAGCTCGGCGTTGGTGATTTTCACCGGCTCCGGCGACAAGGTGATGTAGTAGTTGGTCGGCGCGCCGCTCTTTTCCGAGCCGTATTTCGGCGCCGACTTCGAATGCATGTCGAGCGCGCCGGCCAGGATGTCGGTGAGCAGCTTGCCCGACGCGATGGTGCCGTAGCCGCCGATCGAGTGGAAGCGGATGCGGAACGCGGAGGGCGGCAGCAGGTTCGGGTTCTGCCCCGTCGGCAGCGCCATGAACTGGGTTTCCGGATACGCCGCCTTCAGCCGGTTCTGCAGCGCTTCCATCCGCGGCGACGGGTTCTCGGTGAAAAACTTGGTGCCGAGATACACGAACGGCGCCGAGTCCTGCTTCTCCATATTGGCGTAGCAGGCGATCAGGTCGCGCGGCTGCAGGTCGTGGCCGCCGAGGCCGAAGATCGCGGTGGTGATCTTCGGCAGCTTGGCGAGCGCCGGGATGCCGGCATGACGCATGCCGGCGTCGCCGTTTTCGCGCGCCTTGCACAGCGCCTGGGTGACCAACTGAGTCAGCGCGGTAACGTCGGAGCGCTCCAGCACGGTGACGGCGGTCTTGCCGGCCAGCGCCTCGACCAGTTCGGCTTCCGGGAACGGCTGCAGCATCTTGATCGACACCACGCCGACCTTCTTGCCCTGCGAGCGCAGATAAGCCGCGACCGCTTCGGCGTCGTCGGTGACCGAGCCGAGGCCGACCACGACGTGCTCGGCGTCGTCGCACATATAGGTCATCACGGGCTTGTATTCGCGCCCGGTCAGCGCGGCGTATTCGGCCATCGCTTCGGTGACGAAGCGCGGCACCGCATTGGCGAAGTGGGTGCGGTGATCGACAGCGCCGGCCTGGAAGTCGGGCTGGTTCTGCACGCCGCCGGTCAGGCCCGGATTGTCGATATCGACCAGCGCCGGCACGAGCTGCCGGGTGCCCTTTTCGGGCGCGTTGATCCACTGCCGCTTCCACTGGCCGCGCAGCTCTTCCGGCACGTAGGCGAGCGTCTCTGCCACGATGGTACCGGCGTTATCGGTCTCGATCGTGTCGGCGTTGTCGTCGAGGAATTTCCTGAGCGAAGCGAGGTCGGTCGGCATGAAGTCGGCCTCGTGCCGCAGTAGATACTGCTTGAGCTGGAACACGCGGCCCTTGGCGCCGAACAGCATCTCCTGCGCCACGGTCGGGCATTTGATGCGGCCGGCCGGGTCGCCGAGGAATTCGCGCAGCAGCTCCGGCTCCGGCATCAGCGCTTCGGACAGCATGTGCGAGGTGGCAAAGCCGTCCATCGCGTTGGCGACCGGGATCAGCGAGGTGGCGGCGACCTTATAAGAGATCGCCGCGAGGTCGGCGGCTTCCTGCGGATTGGAGCCGAACAGGATGGTGTAGCCCGACGACAGCAGCGCATAGACGTCGTCGTGGCCGGCCATCACGTTCAGCGAATGCTTCGACACAACGCGCGCGGCGACCTGCAGCACGAAGCCGCCGACCTTCTTGCCGACGGTAACGTAGTGCGATTCCAGGCCGTACAGGATGCCCTGGCTTGAGGAAGCGTTGGAGACGAACTTGCCGCCGGTCAGCGCCGCGCCGAGGGCGCCGGACTGCGCCGAGTGCTCGCCTTCCGGCTCGAAGAAGAACGGGTGTTTACCCCAGACGTTGCAGCCGCCGGACGAGCGGAACGCCTCATAGATTTCCGAGATCTCGGTCGAAGGCGTGATCGGGTAGCCGATGACGCCGCCGCAGACATGCCCCATCACCTGCGCCACCGCGCCGTTGCCGTGGATCACTGAGGGAATGCCAGGATATTTTGCGTTCATGGGGTCCGTCCGTTCTTGCGTGTCTGCGTTGGATCGGCGGAGCGAACCCGCCGTGTTGTGTGGCCATGTCTGGGGAAAGGTGTGTCGATGCCGGGCGGCTGCTGAGCAGCGGCCGGGCAGAACCTCCTCGTGGCCTTTAGATTGACTGCTCGCGAGGTATCGGGGGCCTCGCCGGCAGAGACGTTGCGTTGTGTGCGGTGCAGTAGCACGCAGGGGGAACCCCTGATTTGACGCGCATCAAAGCGCAAAAAATATGGATCAACGAGCAATAAAATTACGCATCGCTCAAAGAGTAGGCGGCGCTAGTTGCTTTTGCATACGATCTTCGATCGCATCCTCTCCATTGGTCCGAAAGCAGAATTTCTGCTGGCGCGGGCTCGTTGTATACTGTCATATACAACGATAGCGGAGCGCAGAGGTGTCTGCCCGCCGCTCGTGCTCACTCGACAGCGGAGCGCCGCCAGACTGCGGCGATGGGCCGATGACCTTCGACTCTCAATGCGATCTGGCTGCTCTGGTCTATGAGCGCGGCGAGGACCCGGATCGGGTGCTAGGCGAATTCGCCGCCGATCTCAATTCGCGGGGATACCGCGCAGTCGGTCTGGTCCAGATCGGGCCGCGCGGGGACGACACCCGCGGGCTGTCCGCACGGCTTGTGCATTCCGGCGAGCAAGTGACGTTGTATCAGGATCTCGGGCCGCTGGCGCAGGGTTGCCGGCTCGATCCCGGGCGGCTGCTGGATGCGGGCGCGCGCGTGGCGGGCGCGATGGCCGGCGGCGCCGATCTGCTGATCATCAATCGGTTCGGCCAGCAGGAAAGCGAAGGCAAAGGGCTGTTGCACCTGATTGTCGAGGCGCTCAGCGCCGACATCCCGCTGGTGATCGCGGTGCCGAGCCATCGCTTCGACGCCTGGATCAGGTTCGCCGACGGCATGAGCGTGCGGCTGCGCTGCGATCGGCGTGCGCTCGATCTCTGGTGGGAGAAGCTGCACGGCCGCGGCTTGCGGCGCGGAGCCCGCCCCCCTGTCAGCGTCTGCGAGGCGCTGAAATGAGAGGCGGGCGCGACGTGATGTCGCTGTGGTCGCCCCTGAACGCGTCAGTCGACGGCGACTAGGACGTCCGAAGCCTTGATCACCGCCACCGCCGCCTGACCCTTGGCGAGCTTCAGTTCGTCGGCGGATTCATTGGTGATCGAAGCCGTTACGATCGCGCCGCCGCCGATGTCGATGCGGACATGCGAAGTGGTCGCACCCTTCACGACGTCGACGATGGTGCCCTTGAGCTGATTGCGGGCGCTGATTTTCATAGCTGTGGTCTCCTTAGTTGAGGTTGGCCGGATCAGTTTTACCGTTATATAGTTCTGACACATGACGACTAGCTCGACGAAATGACGAGGGCGTTTGGAATGTCGATCGAGGCCACTGTCACCCTGAAGACGAAGGAGATCTCCGGAGTCGGGCGCGACCGTATTCGGCTACTCCAGGCCGTCGCCCGCGAGGGCAGCATCACGGCTGGCGCGAAGGCGGCGGGTCTCAGCTACAAGGCGGCCTGGGATGCGCTCGACGCGATGACCAACCTGTTCGGTCGTCCGCTGCTGGAAACCCGCACCGGCGGCAAGGCCGGCGGCGGCGCCCAGCTCACGCCGACCGGCATCAAGGTGATCGAAGCGTTCGGGCGGCTCGAAGCCGAGATGACCCGGGTGTTCCGCAACCTCGAACCCGAACTCGCCGGCAGCGGCATCACCCCGATCAATCTCGTCTCCGGATTCTTCATGAAGACCAGCGCCCGCAACGCCCTCCGCGGCGTCATCTCGGACATCAAGGCCGATACGCTCAGCGCCGAAGTCGCCGTAACGGTGTCGCCCGACACTACGATCTATGCACTTCTGACCGCAGAGAGCGTGCGTAGCCTCGGCCTCGTGGTCGGCCGCGAAGCGATCGTGCTGATCAAGGCGCCATTCGTGATGATCGCGCCCGGTCACCAGCCGCCCCTGGTGTCGGCGCGCAATTGCGTGTGCGGCATCGTCCGCCGCGCCGACGTCTCGGCCGTCAATGCCGAGATCGTGCTCGACATCGGAGGCGACAAGACGCTCGCGGCCTCGGTCACCGCGCGCAGCGCCGGCGACCTCAAGCTGGCCCCCGGTGATCCGGCGTGCGCGGTGTTCGACGCCGCGCACGTCATCGTCGCCATCGACTGAGCGCGCGCATGATCTATCCGGCATCATTGCGAGGAGGCGAAAGCCGACGACGGCGCGAAGCGCCGATCCGGGTGTTCGCAATGAAGAAAACCAATTGAGCAACTAATAGGAGTCATCCCTTGAAGACCATCGTCACTCTCAGGCTCGCCCTGTTCGGCGCAGCTTTCGCCGCCGGCCTCGCATCTGCTCCGGCGTTCGCCGATTCCGCCAAGGTGGCGGTCGCCGCGAACTTCACCGAGCCGGTGAAGGAGATCGCCGCTGCGTTCAAGGCCAAGACCGGCCACGAGCTGGTGCTGTCGTTCGGCGCCAGCGGCCAGTTCTACACCCAGATCACCCAGGACGCGCCGTTCGAAGTGTTCCTGTCGGCGGATTCGGCGCGGCCGAAGAAGCTCGCCGACGAAGGCTTCGGCGTGAAGGACACCGTGTTCACCTATGCGGTCGGCAAGCTGGTGCTGTGGAGCAAGTCGCCGGGCGTGGTGAAGGGCGAAGAAACCCTCAAGCAGGCGACGATCGCCAAGGTGTCGATCTGCAATCCCACCGCCGCGCCCTACGGCGCCGCCGCGGTCGAGACCATGCAGGCACTGAAGCTGTACGACGAGCTGAAGCCGAAGCTGGTCGAAGGCGCCAACATCACCCAGGCCTATCAGTTCGTGCAGACCGGTAACGCCGAGATCGGCTTCGTGGCGCTGTCGCAGGTGATCAATGACAAGGACGGCTCGCGCTGGATGGTGCCGCAGAATCTGTACAAGCCGATTACCCAGGACGCTGTGCTGCTGAAGAAGGGCGAAAACAGCGCCGCCGCCAAGGCGTTCCTCGACTTTCTGAAGGGCCCCGAAGCGCGGACGATCATCGAGAAGTTCGGCTACGAAGTCACCACGCCGAAGGCGAGCTGACGTTCGCAATGCGCTCTCTCCCGTCATTGCGAGCGCAGCGAAGCAATCCAGCTCCAAGCACGGGGCTGGATTGCTTCGTCGCTTCGCTCCTCGCAATGACGGTTGGATAGGCCATGACCAATCTTCCCCCCGATATCTGGCAGCCGGTGTGGCTCACCATCGAGCTGGCGGCGATCACCACGGTGATCCTGCTGATCGTCGGCACGCCGATCGCATGGTGGCTGGCGCGCTCCAAGGTGTGGTGGAAGGAAGGCGTCGCCGCGGTGGTGGCGCTGCCGTTGGTGCTGCCGCCGACCGTGCTCGGCTTCTATCTGTTGGTGCTGATGGGCCCCGACGGTCCCGGCGGCGCGCTGGCGTCGCTGTGGGGCGGCCGCACCCTGGCGTTCACTTTCGGCGGTCTGGTGTTCGGCTCGGTGATCTATTCGATGCCGTTCGTCGTGCAGCCGATCCGCAACGCGTTCGATGCGATCGGCGATCGTCCGCTCGAAGTCGCCGCGACGCTGCGGGCCTCGCCGCTGAAGGCGTTCTGGACGGTGGCGGTGCCGCTGGCCCGGCCGGGCTTTCTGGCCGGCGCCGTGCTCGGCTTCGCCCACACCGTCGGAGAGTTCGGTATCGTGCTGATGATCGGCGGCAACATCCCGGGCAGCACCAAGGTGCTGTCGGTGGCGATCTACGATTACGTCGAGACTTCGCAGTGGCGCGAGGCCAACATCCTGGCCGGCGGTATGGCGGCGTTTGCCTTCGTGGTGATTCTCACCATGATGACGCTGGAAAAGCGAACCGCACGGATCAGAGGATGAGGGCGCTGTCACCTCCCAGCATTCGGGCGGCGTTTCACGGCCAGCTCGGCGGCTTCACGCTGGATGCCGCCTTCACGGTGCCGGCCACCGGAATCACCGGACTGTTCGGGCCGTCCGGCTGCGGCAAATCCAGCGTGCTGCGCTGTCTGGCCGGGCTGCAGCATCTGCCCGGCAGTCGCTGCGAAGTCGGCGGCGAAGTGTGGCAGGACGAGGCGACCTTCCTGAAGCCGCATCACCGGCCGATCGGCTACGTGTTTCAGGAAGCCAGCCTGTTTCAGCATCTGTCTGTCAAGGCCAATCTGCTCTACGGCGCGCCGCCGGAATTCGGCAAAGCTCACGTCGGCGCGGTCGGCTTCGACGAGGTGATCGAGCTGCTCGGCCTGGCGAAGCTGCTCGAACGGTCGCCGCGCAATCTGTCCGGCGGCGAGCGCCAGCGCGTCGCGATCGGGCGGGCGCTGCTGTCGCAGCCGAAACTGCTGCTGATGGACGAACCGCTGTCGGCGCTCGATCGGTTGACCAAGGACGAGATCCTGCCGTTCCTGGAGCGGCTGCACGCACGGCTGTCGCTGCCGGTGATCTATGTCAGCCACGACATCACTGAAATCGAACGGCTCGCCGATCATCTGGTGCTGATGCAGTCCGGCAAGGTCATGGCGGTCGGCCCGCTCACCGAGCTGCAGAGCGATCCGAAGCTGCCGCTGGCGGTCGCGCGCGATGCTGCGGTGAATTTCGACGCGGCGGTCGAGAGCTACGACACCGAATACGGCCTGGTGACGCTGCGGATCGCGGGCGCGCGGCTGCTGGTGCCGTCGCCGCCGGTCTCGCTCGGCGAAAGACGGCGGGTGCGGATCGCAGCCAGCGACGTCAGCCTGGCGCGCCAACCGCCGCAGGCAAGCTCGATCCTCAATGCGGTCGCGGCGCGGATCGTGGACACCTCGCCGATCGGCGGCAAGGAAATGCTG
>NZ_QPFS01000210.1:0-3866 GCF_010906995.1 Rhodopseudomonas sp. WA056
TGGGCGGTAAGATCGGCGTCAGCTCGGCGCCGGGCCGCGGCACGGAATTCCACTTCTCGCTGACGCTGCCGATCGCCGACGAAGTCGCACCGCCCGAGCAGGAAGACCAGGACGTCTATGCGCAATTCCGCGCCCGGATCGAGGCCGCTGGACGGCCGCTCCGAATCCTGGTGGTCGACGACAATCCGACCAACCGCGCGATCGCGGCGCAGATGCTCGGCGAATTCCGCGTCCAGACCAACACCGCCTGCGACGGCACCGAGGCGGTGACCGCCGCGACCCGGTTCAGCTACGACGTGGTGCTGATGGACGTACGGATGCCGGAAATGGACGGGCTCGACGCCACCCGCGTGATCCGCGCCCAGGGCGGGCCGCTCGCCGCGGTGCCGATCATCGCCTTCACCGCCAACGCTTTCGCCGAGGATGCCGCCGCCTGCCGCGCTGCCGGCATGAACGATCACGTCGCCAAGCCGGTCCGGAAGAAGGCGCTGATCGATGCGATCCTGCGCGCGCTGCCGCCGCTGCCGGCCGGAGCTGCGATACCGTCACCCCGGCTCGTGCGGCCATCGGCGCAGGGCACCCCTCTCGTGGCGGAGCACCGGAGCGGACAGACCGAGGCGCCGCCGGACCGCGAGGGTGCTGGCCGGCTTTATGTCGGCCGCAAGGCGTTCGATCATCTGGTCGAGGAAATCGGACGAGACGCCACCCTGGCGGTGTTGACGGTGTTCGCGCGGGACACCGAAGCCCGCATCGCACTGTTCGAGACCCTCGATATCGCCGCCGAGCGCCGCCGCATCGAACGCGAGGCGCATTCGCTGAAGAGCGCCGCGGCCACTTTCGGACTCGACCGGCTATCTGCGCTGGCCCGCGAGCTGGAGCAGTCCGCTCCGCATCTGTCGCAGTCCGACTACGCGGCCCTGACCGGGCAGATCAAAGCCGCGTTCGCGGCGGCGCGGCACACACCGGCCGGCGACGATCACCCGGTCGAGCTGGCAGTCTGACCAGCGGCGGTTCGTAGCGCCGACGGGTGGCGCGCCGTCCAGTCCCGATACCATTCGACGAAAGCATCCCGGCGCAGCGCCCGCGAGAATTCGAAGCCCTGGCCGATATCGCAGCCGAGCGCGTCGAGGGCCTGCCAGGTCGCGGCATCCTCGATGCCCTCCGCCACGACCTTCATGTTGTACTGATGCGCGATCGCCACCGAGGACGACACGATTTTCCACATGTCGGCGTCGGTCAGGCAGTCCTTGACGAACGAGCGATCGATCTTCAGCTCACTGAACGGCATTCGCGCCAGCGCCGACAAAGACGAATAGCCGGTGCCGAAATCGTCCATCGAAATGCCGATGCCCTTGAGGCGAAGCCGCAGCAGCACGTCCATGGCGCGACCGACATCGGCCATCGCGGTGGTCTCGGTGACTTCGATCATCAGCGAACGCGCCGGCACGCCGATCTCGACGAGCAGGCGCTCGACTTCCTCCGGAAGCGAGGTGTCGGACAGCAGGGACGCCGACAGATTCACCGCCACCACGAATTTCGGTTCGGTGGGGAGGAACGCGGCGGCGAACGCCATCGAGTCGCGCAGCATCCGCAGCGTCATCGCCCTGATCAACCCGCCCTGCTCGGCGAGCGGAATGAACAGATCCGGTCCGACCGGACCGAAGGCCGCACTGTCCCAGCGCGCCAGCGCTTCACAGCCGGTGACGTTGCCGGTCGCCAGGTCGATCTTCGGCTGAAAAGCGGCGTAGAACTCGCCGTTGTCGATGCCGCGACGGAGATCGTCGATCGTGATTTCAGATCCTCGCGTGTCGACCCGGCGCCGAGACGCGGCCGCCTCCGGCATCGCCGCCAACGCGCCGCGCAGCAGCGCCAGATCGATCGGCTTCGGCAGCGACACGGTGTCGAGCATGCCGACCGCATGAGCCATCCGGACCGTGGCGCTGAGAATCCGTTCCTCGCAGCCACTGATTACGATGATACGTCGCGGCTTGACGTCGCTCGCGGCGATCAACCGCAACAGCTCGATACCATCGTGATCGCCCAACGACAGATCGATGGTAACGTAGTCGAACCGCCCGATCGCGAGCCGTTCGGCGGCCTGATGGTAGGACGAGGCGAAATGCGGACGGTAACCGAGCTTGGTACAGACCCCGCTGACGATCGCCCCTTGGACAGGATCGTCGTCGACGACGAGGACGTCGACCGCCGGACCGTGTTTGGCTGGATCCATCATTGCCGTACCTACTTCGAGAGCTGATCGAACACTTCGGCTCCGTGAGACGCAGCCGCAAGGCCGCTTGGCGTTAGCGCGTCTTCGTCGCGCACCAGCCGCGCCTTCCTCCCGAACCACGGGACCGCCCCAACCAGCACGCGAACCAAACCTATCACTCGACCGTTGAAAGAAGGGTTTGCAGGAGGTCCAATACGCGCGACGTCGAAGAATGAGTCAGCAGTCTCTTACCGAATTCGTCGCAATTTTCGCCGATGCGTCACGCCATGCGGTCGTCGCGGCTGGCCGGTTTGACGCTCTTGTTGCGGGTGCTGAGAAACCGGACGTCGATTTCCGATCCGTTGACTCGGATCAGTTCGCAGCGGCGATATGCGAGACCGGTCGACGACAGCAGGAGGAAGAACTCCTTGAGGTTCAATCCCTCGATAGATCCTTCGAGTTCGAGTTCGGCATCCACGGCGGACACCGCCTTGAGCACGCAATTGCGTCGCCAGGTGCCGTCGATGCCCATGATCCAGACGTTGTAGCCGCGTCCGAACGACACTCGCTCCGGTCCGCTGCTTTCGGACGCCACGGCGTTCTCCTCTATCGCCCGGTCAGGGCCCCAGCTTTCAATCCGCCGGCCGCGAAGCTCGGAGCCGCCGATGCGGCCGCGGTATTCGGCAGATACACGCCGCGTCGTTTCGGGCAGATCCGGTAGGAATCGGTGAGGCCGACCACGGTCTCGGCCGCACCGAGAAACAGGTAGCCGTCCGGCTCGTTGACGCGCATCAGCCGATTGAAGATGTCGGACTTGGTCGGCTGGTCGAAGTAGATCAGCACATTGCGGCAGAAGATCACGTCGAATTTGCCGAGCGCGGTGAAGTCCTGGAGCAGGTTGAACTGCCGAAACTGCACCATCGAGCGCACATCGGCATTGAGCTGCCACATCGTTCCGACCTGTTTGAAGTATTTCACCAGAAGCTGGATCGGCAGGCCGCGCTGAACCTCGAACTGGGTGTAGAGTCCCGCCTTGCACTTCTCCAGCACTTCCGGCGACAAATCGGTGGCGATGATCTCGATGCGCCAGCCGGCGAGTTCGGCGGCTTTCTCCTTGAGCAGCATCGCCAGCGAATACGGTTCCTGGCCGGTCGACGACGCCGCGCACCAGATCCGCAGCGATTTGCGACCTGCGCGCGCCTTGATCAGCTCGGGGATCACGCTGTCCTTGAAGTGATCGAACGGCGTCTTGTCGCGGAAGAAGAACGTCTCGTTGGTGGTCATCGCTTCGACCACGTCGTTGATCAACGAGTCCGATCCGGCCTTCATCTTCTGCACCAGATCGGTGATGCCCGGCACACCCGCCTTGCGGGCGAGCGGCAGCAACCGGCTCTCGAGCAGGTACTTTTTATCAGCCGACAACACCAGGCCGGAACGGTCCTTGAGCAGCTTCTGAAGGTACTCGTAATCGAGCGGTGTCATGCGTTCCTTCCCGGGGTTCTTCGAGGGCGATGATCTGGTCGGCGCGCTACGTCATGCAGCCATACGTTGGGTTGCGATTTCGAGTACTTTGTCGACGTCGAGGACGACCATGAGCTGTCCGTCGAGGCGGTGGACGCCGTTGGCGAAGGATGCCATGCGGGGATCGAGGTTGACC
>NZ_QPFS01000211.1:0-3822 GCF_010906995.1 Rhodopseudomonas sp. WA056
GCCCACAGCGGGACGCCATCCTTGGGGCGCCCTCACCCCAGCCCTCTCCCGCAGGCGGGAGAGGGAGCTCTCAGTGCTGGGGCAAAAGGTGATGATCTGTCTCGAAAGCCGGGCGCCAAATCCGGCGCGCCGCCGCCGGCGCAGCTCACCTGGCTGGCGCTCGAGCCGATCACCGGCCGGACCCATCAGCTCCGCGTGCATTGCGCCGCGATGGGGTGGCCGATCTTCGGCGACAACATCTACGGCAACGGTCCGCGGTTCGGCGAGCCGCGGCTGCATCTGCATGCCCGCGAGATCGTCATCCCGCTATCGCGCAACAAGCCGCCGGTGGTGGTGACCGCGCCGCCGCCGGCGCATATGCACCCGCGGCTTTCGGCCTGCGGCTGGAGCGGCGCCGCCTGACGGCGGAGTCGGCGCCGAACGCGTTCTTCGCCGGTTCGCCGCAGCGCACGCACCGCGATCACAGCCCTGCACATGCGCGCGATCAGCGCCGAAAGTCGGATGACCGCACCGCTTGTCGTGGCCGGCCGGGCCGACGCATAATTGCGCCAACAACAACAGCCGGAGGCTGGGACGCTCGCACGTCTCTTCACCGGCGATGCTCCCCCGCAGCGTTTCCATGACTTCGCCCGGATCGCAGGATCAACGATCGGGCGGAGACAAACTCGTTGGCGGGTGAGTCGCCGGTTGCAGCGGGGTTGCGGTCGAGCACCGACGGCGGGTGCGGCATCGGCCGCGTTTTTGTGGAGGAACGAATGTCCGACAAGATCTACGACGTGCCCGCAGAATGGGCGAGCCGCGCCTTCGTCGACGATGCCAAATATCGGCAGATGTACGATCGCTCGGTGACGGACCCGACAGGGTTCTGGGCGGAGCACGCCAAGCGCGTCGACTGGATCAAGGCACCGACCAAGATCGACAATTGGTCGTATGCCCCGGGCAACGTCTCGATCAAATGGTTCGAGGACGGCGTCCTCAACGCCGCCTACAACTGCATCGACCGCCACCTCGACAAGCGCGGCGACCAGGTCGCGATCATCTGGGAAGGCGACGATCCCTCGCAGTCGCGCAGCATCACCTATCGGGAGCTGCACGACGAGGTCTGCAAGTTCGCCAACATCCTGCGCAACCGCAATGTCGGCAAGGGCGACCGCGTCACCATCTATCTGCCGATGATTCCGGAGGCTGCGTTTGCGATGCTGGCCTGCGCCCGGATCGGCGCGATCCATTCGGTGGTGTTCGCCGGCTTCTCGCCAGACAGCCTCGCCGGCCGCATCAACGACTGCCAGTCCAAGATCGTGATCACCGCCGACGAAGGTCTGCGCGGCGGCCGCAAGGTGCCGCTGAAGGCCAATGTCGATGCGGCGCTGAAGAAGTGCGACGGTGTCGATTGGGTGATGGTGGTGAAGCGCACCGGCGCCGCCGTCGAGATGGATGACGTCCGCGACTTCTGGTACCACGAAGCGGCCGAGATGGTGACGACCGAGTGCCCGGTCGAGCACATGAACGCCGAAGACCCGCTGTTCATCCTCTACACCTCGGGTTCGACCGGCCAGCCCAAGGGCGTGCTGCACACGACCGGCGGCTACCTGGTGTTCGCGTCGATGACGCACCAGTACGTGTTCGACTATCACGACGGCGACATCTACTGGTGCACCGCCGACGTCGGTTGGGTCACCGGCCACAGCTACATTCTGTACGGCCCGCTCGCCAACGGCGCCACTACGCTGATGTTCGAGGGCGTGCCGAACTACCCGACCAATTCCCGGTTCTGGGAAGTGATCGACAAGCACAAGGTCAACATCTTCTACACCGCGCCGACCGCGATCCGCGCGCTGATGCAGGCCGGCGACGAGCCGGTGAAGAAGACCTCGCGCAAATCTCTGCGCCTGCTCGGCTCGGTCGGCGAGCCGATCAATCCGGAAGCCTGGGAGTGGTACCACCGCGTCGTCGGCGAGGACCGCTGCCCGATCGTCGACACCTGGTGGCAGACCGAGACCGGCGGCATCCTGATCACGCCGCTGCCCGGCGCCACCAAGCTGAAACCCGGCTCGGCGACCCGGCCGTTCTTCGGCGTGGTGCCCGAGATCCTCGATCCGGAGGGCAACGTGCTGGACGGCGAATGCACCGGCAATCTCTGCCTCGCCCGCTCGTGGCCGGGCCAGATGCGCACCGTGTACGGCGACCACGCCCGGTTCGAGCAGACCTACTTCTCGGCCTACAAGGGCAAATATTTCACCGGCGACGGCTGCCGGCGCGATGCCGACGGCTTCTACTGGATCACCGGCCGGGTCGACGACGTCATCAACGTCTCGGGCCACCGCATGGGGACCGCCGAGGTCGAATCCTCGCTGGTGGCGCATCCGAAGGTGTCCGAGGCGGCCGTGGTCGGCTATCCGCACGACATCAAGGGGCAAGGCATCTACGCCTATGTGACCCTGATGGCCGGCGAGGAGCCGACCGAGGAGCTGCGCAAGGAGCTGGTCGCCTGGGTCCGCAAGGACATCGGTCCGATCGCCTCGCCCGACCTGATCCAGTTCGCGCCCGGCCTGCCCAAGACCCGCTCCGGCAAGATCATGCGCCGCATCCTGCGCAAGATCGCCGAGGACGAGCCGTCCTCGCTCGGCGACACCTCGACGCTGGCCGATCCGGCCGTGGTCGACGACCTGGTCGAACATCGCCAGAACAAGCACCACAAGGCGGGTTGAGCCGGCCCGAGGGCGCCGTCGCAGTCCAGCCGCGGCCGCCGAGCACCTTTCAGGGCCCCGCCTCCGAAACGGAGGCGGGGCCCTTCGCGTTTGACGCGTACCACGCCCCGCCGTCGCCTGTTCGTTGCTACGAGGTTGGCTGCGGCTTGCCGCCTTCGTCCGTGAGCTGTGCTGATTCGATCACATCCGAGAACGATCAGGGCTGTTGGACGGTTTTGCCGGCTGGTGTTGTTTGCCGGACATTTACTTTGTTCCCCGGATTTTCCTTCAATGGTACGCCTGCGTTCACTTTGGTCGTCCAGCACACACCGGTTGGTTAGTTCACGCTGCGACCATCGCGGGCGCTGAGGGCGCCGGAGCGAAGCTGACCGGTGCGAGGAAACTGGAGAGACTGAATGTCTTTTGGACTTCGTTCGGCGAAATGGGCGATGGCGGTCGCGGCTTTGGCGGGCGCCGGCGTGCTGACCGCGCCGCGGGCCGAGGCGCGGCCCGACTTGGTTGTTTTCCGCGGCGACTACTCGCCGGGGACGATCGTGGTGAGGACCGCCGAGCGGCGGCTGTATCTGGTGGTCGAGCCGGGGCACGCGGTGCGCTATCCGGTCGGCGTCGGCAAGGCCGGTAAGCAATGGGCCGGGATCACCAAGATCGACGGCAAATACCGTAATCCAGCCTGGGCGCCGCCGGCCGACGTCAAACGCGATGTCCCGGCGATTCCGGACGTGATTCCGGGCGGATCGCCCGCCAATCCGATGGGCGTGGCGGCGATGACGCTGGAGGGCGGCGAGTACGCGATTCACGGCACCAACCGGCCGCAGTCGATCGGCGGCTTCGTGTCCTACGGCTGCATCCGGATGCTGAATGACGACATCACCGATCTGTACGAGCGCGTCCCGGTCGGCACTCAGGTGGTGGTGATGCGCTGACGGCATCGGGCCGCATCCACATCGAGCCGCATCTGCAAAGGAAAAGCCGCGGCGGGGGCCGCGGCTCAGACTGCTGACAAAGTCCTCGCCATTGGCGGGGACTTTTGATTCCATGGGGGATGCTTCGCAAACCCTCACCGCAACAGACTTCGATCGAGATGGTCAGTCTCGACGGTCTGGTTCCGAAGGAT
>NZ_QPFS01000212.1:0-3549 GCF_010906995.1 Rhodopseudomonas sp. WA056
CCCGGCCGGCAGCCTGCGGCTGCAGGACTATGTCGGCGCGCTGATCCTGATCGTGGGGATCGCCGGCGAAGGGCTGGCCGATTCCCAGCTCAAGGCGTTCCGCGAAGATCCGGCCAACAAGGGCAAGGTCTGCGACGCCGGCTTGTGGCGGTGGTCGCGGCATCCGAACTACTTCTTCCAGTGGTTCGGCTGGCTGGCCTATCCGGTGATCGCGATTCCGTTCGCCGAGCCGCTGTCGTACCTCTGGGGCTACGCGGCGCTGCTGGCACCGCTGTTCATGTACTGGATCCTGGTGTACGTCACCGGCATTCCGCCGCTCGAGGAGCAGATGCTGAAATCGCGCGGCGACCGCTACCGTGACTACCAGGCCCGAACCTCGATGTTCTTTCCGCTGCCACCGCGGCGCTCCGGCGCATCATGAACGCGCTCGCCTCGCTGATCGACATCGCCGAGCGGGTGCCGCTGCCGGATGCGGTGATCCGCCTCGGAATCCGGGCGCTGTGCGCGCGAACCGCCGCGAAGATGTCGCGCGGCAATCCGGCGACCGACGCCGCGCTCGCGCAGGCGATGGCCGCACGCGCGGTCACCGAGCATACCGATGCGGCCAATGCTCGGCACTCCGAGGTGCCGGCGACGTTCTTCGGCAAGGTGCTCGGGCCGCACCGCAAATACTCGTCGTGTTTCTACCGCGATGACGAAACCGACTTGGCGCAGGCCGAGGCGGAGGCGTTGCGGCTGACGATCGAGCACGCCGACCTGCGTGACGGCCAGTCGATTCTCGAACTCGGCTGCGGCTGGGGCTCGCTGTCGCTGGCGATGGCCGAGCAGTTTCCCCATGCGCGGATCGTGTCGGTGTCGAACTCGGTGTCGCAGCGCGAGTACATCGAACGCGAGACCGCGGCGCGGCGGCTGATGAATCTGCGCGTCGTGACCAGCGACATGAACGTGTTCGAGCCGCACGAGAAGTTCGACCGGGTGGTTTCGGTCGAGATGTTCGAGCACATGATGAACTGGCGCAAGCTGATGGGCTGGATCCGGGGCTGGCTGAAGCCGGACGGGTCGTTCTTCATGCACGTCTTCAGCCACCGCCGCGGTGCTTACTTGTTCGACAGCGCCGACCGTGCCGACTGGATCGCACGGCATTTCTTCGCCGGCGGAGTGATGCCGAGCCATCGGCTGATCCAGCAGTATGCCGATCTGTTCAAGATCGACGAGCAATGGCGCTGGAGCGGCCGTCACTACCAGCGCACGGCGGACGACTGGCTGATCAATTTCGACCAGCACCGGGGCGAGATCGAAACCATTCTGCGGCCGGTGTACGGCGACGACACCGCGTTGTGGATGCAGCGTTGGCGCTGGTTCTTCCTCGCCACCTCGGGCCTGTTCGGCTACGCCGACGGCGACGAATGGGGCGTCAGCCACTACCGTCTGAAGCCGGCTTGACGGCTCCGCAAGGGCGCGACCTGTTGTCGCTCTGCTCATGGTGCAAACCTCAGTGGCTCGCGCGCTCGTTGCAGTGCAACTCGACCGCTCCAATTCACAACACAGTGAACTACAGCGTTTCTGCGTCATCCGGGGCCGCAAAATCCCGCTTAAGAAACAGCTAACTACATGGAACTAATCGGTTCTTGGTTCCCTCGCCGCCACCGCAAAATTGATCCGGCGCAATGCGGGTAGCGGTACTTTCCCTAGTTTTGCCTTCGACGAAAGCAGGAGGTGTGACGTGTTTTTGGATTCTGTCGGATCGCTCGTGTTGTTCCTGACGTGCGCCGTCGGCCCTGCGTTGATAGCGTATCTCGTCGTTGACGATCTGTGGCGAAAGGCGACCCAGCGTGCCCAACCGCAGCCGCCGGCTCCGGTGGTGCCGGCGAAGCAGCCTGCGAAGCGTAGCGGCTGGTTCGCCTGGGCTAACTGAGTTCTACGAGCCGAGTCTCGCGTTCAAGACGGGCGCACCCGCCGTCGAGCCTAACGGGTGCTCATCGCAAACAGTGAGGAAAGAGCCTTGACCATTGTTGCATTGATCGCAGCGATCTACGGGCTGGTCGGCCTGATCGGTCTGGTGGCCTTGATCATCGGCGGCCGTGAGGTCGTGGCGCAGAACGCGCACTGGAAGCGCTTCGACGACGCGCATTACTGGGATGATGCGGCCGAAGACTGGCGGCCGCACGAGCAAACGCGCACGTCGCAGGCCGTCACGGCCTGATTGGACGTTCTGCGCCTGCAACGCCAGTGGCGCAGCGTCGAACATTCCGAAAGCCGGCGTCCGCGCTCAGCGGATGCCGGCTTTTTCTATTCGTCGGCGACGTATTCGAGGATGTCGCCGGGCTGGCAGTCGAGCGCGGCGCAGATCCGCTCCAGCGTCTCGAAGCGAATGCCCTTCACCTTGCCTGACTTCAGAAGCGAGACGTTCTGCTCGGTGATGCCGATGCGCTCGGCGAGTTCCTTCGAACGCATCTTGCGCCGCGCCAGCATCACGTCGAGATTGACCACGATCGCCATCGACTAGACGAAGCTCGCGTTTTCATCGGCAAGCCGTGCCGCCTCGCGCATCACCGCCGCGACTGCGATCAGTACGCCACCGACGATCACCGAGACGTAATCGTTGCTCGAGAAGGTCAGCACCAGCAGCCGCTGCCCGGGCGGGTTGCCGAGCGACAGCGCGAGCGCCAACGCAGTTGCGGTGATCGGGCCGAGCGCGCCCTGCGCCAGCACCGCGATGCCGAAGCGCTGCAGGTGGGTTGCGGCTGTGGCGGTGAAGACCTGGCCGCGGGCGAACTCGGCGAACAGCGCTCGCACGTTCAACAGCCCCCACAGCATCACAGCAATCGGCACGGCGATGATGATCGCCGCCAGCGCCTGATTGCCGGCGTCGAGCGGCAACTGATTGCCAACTTCGCCGAGCTTCGCCAGCAGCAGATTGCGTGCCCAGCTCGGCACCACGAACGCGGCGCCGACCAGCGCGCCGATCAGCACGATTCCAATCGTGGTCACCCATCCCATCGCCCGTGACAGTCGTACGAGTCTGGCGGCGGCTGGATCAGCCGATCCAAGCGCGGCGCCGGCGGATGTTCGTGCTTGCATCGGGAAGCTCCATCATCTACTTCGAGATGAAATTATCGTAAAACGATAATTTATCATCGTCAAGATAGGATGAGCGTCATGCGCTTCCCCGCCTCGTTCAAATTCGTTGCCGCCGCCATGGCGCTCGGCGCCCTGGCCGCCTGCAGCTCCGTTCCGGTCACCTCGATGGTCAAGCTCGCGCGCACCGATCTGTCGGCAACAGATCCGGCGGCGCTGCGCATTGCGGTGCGGCTGCCGCAGGGCCTGCGCCCGCGCCGCGTGACGCTGCGCGTCACCGTGGCGGTCGGCGCGGAGAAACGCGAGCAGGCGTTTGTGCTGGCCGATCTGGACGATCCCGGCGAATTGCTGTCGCTGGCGGGTGAAGTGACGAGCGACACCATGATCTATGCTTTCCGGATTGTACCCGCGGACGTGCCGCGGCTGCTCGCCGTTCGTGACGAGATGGCCGCCTACCAGGCGAAGGGCGAG
>NZ_QPFS01000213.1:0-3467 GCF_010906995.1 Rhodopseudomonas sp. WA056
GCGTCGGACGGTCAGGTCGGCGCGGTCGACCCGTCCGTCAACGCACTGGTCGATTTCGTGCGCGGCCTGCAAGGGGCCGGCAAGACCGAACCGAACTTCACGCCGCTGCCCGGCCATGGCTTCGCCGGCGCAGCCGCAGCCCATGCCGGCATCGTCCTCGGCAACGGACATGGCAGCGGCGCCGGCCACGGCGCCTCTCCCCATGGTGCCTCGCCCCACGGCGCTTCGCCGCACGGCGCAGCGTCGGCATCGGGCGGACCGCGCTTCGACACCCGCTATGCCGGACACGGGCTGACCAGCGCGGCGCTGCCGCTGCCGCCGATCGACGGCGCCTCCCAGTTCGAACAGACGCTGCGGCTGGCCGGTACGCTCCGCCTCGCCAGCATCACCGAGCGGCGCATCCTGCGTTCGCACGAGACCCGGCGCACCCTGGCGGCGCGGCTTGCCCGCGAGCCCGACTACGTGGCGCAGATGCCGGAGCTGATCCGCGATGCCGCCATGGTGACGACCTGGGTGGCGCTGGAGAATTTCGACGACGCCGTCGAGCCGCCGAAGCAGTTTGGCTTCATCGAGATCCTCGCCGCCAAGGCGGACTCGTCCCGTCCCGTCCTGATGGTCGCCAAGCGCGAACCGAAGGCTGAGGCTGCGGGACGGGCCCCGATGGTGGCGCCGGCGCCGGGCGATCCGGACGGCCGCTACTTCGTCGGCTCCAAGCCGTGCGAGACCTGCCACGCCGGCCTGTTCGACGAATTCCAGCAGACCGTGATGGGCCGCAACATCAAGTCCGGCAAGATCACGCCGCAGGGCAAGATGGAATGCGAGACCTGCCACGGCCCCGGCTCCGCCCATGTCAACGGCGGCGGCGGCCGCGAGAAAGGCGGGATCCGCTCGTTCCGTCCCACCGACAGCCGCGGCTTCGATGTCGCCGAGGCCAACAGCGTCTGCCTGAGCTGCCACGAGAAGGGCGACCAGACCTACTGGCAGGGCTCGCAACACGAGTCTCGCGGACTGGCCTGCGTCAACTGCCACACCGTGATGCGCAAAGTGTCGCCGCGCAATCAGCTCAAGACCGCGCAGGTGATGGACACCTGCTTCCAGTGCCACAAGGACCGCAAGGCCCAGGTGCAGCGCACCTCGCACATGCCGATCCGCGAAACCAAAATCACCTGCGTCAACTGTCACAACCCTCACGGCAGCGCCACCGAGAAGCTGCTCAAGGAAGCGACCGTCAACGACACCTGCTACACCTGCCACGCCGACAAGCGCGGACCGTTCCTGTTCGAACACCCGCCGGTGCGCGAAAACTGCCTGAACTGCCACGAACCGCACGGCTCCAATCACGAGTCGCTGCTGATCGTCGCGCGGCAGCGGCTGTGCCAGCAGTGCCATACCAACCCGCACAACCAGCCGGGCCTGCCGACGGCGGCACGCTGGGCGGTCGGTAACGCCTGCCAGAACTGCCACAACAACATTCACGGCTCGAACTCCCCGTCCGGATCGCGATGGCACCGATAGCCGGCGGCAACAGCGACGGCTGCGGCCGCCGTCGCTGCTCAAACCGACAAGCCGCAGAGGGTGATGGAACGACTCGCGCAAAGGGGGGCCTTTGAAATGACGTTCAAGCAATTACTGCTGACGTCGGCGGCTGTTTCGGTGGCGACCGCAATGCCGCTGAGTGCGACCGCTGAGCCGGTAGCGAAGGACGCGACGGCACGCTCGGTTTCGGATTTCGACGCGGCGCACGGCGGCTGGTCGTATTCGGGCGAATTCGAAGCCGGCTGGCGTTCGTTCATCCAGCGTCCGCCGAAGTCGGCGACGCCGTGGGTGTCGCCGACCAATCCGTTCGGCGGCGGCGCTCGCAACAACCGATCCAAATTCGAGGAGTACGGCCGGATCGCACCGGGCCTGTACGCCGAATATCTGCAGATGACGCTGCAGACCAAGGACGGCACCTATTGGAACGAACTGCGCGCCGACAACATCGGCAACAACAATCAGCGCTACGTGTTCGACTTTTCCAAGGCCGGCGAACACTACCTGACCCTGGGGTGGGACGAGATCCCGCATCTCTACACCACCAGCGCACTCAGCATCTGGAACGGCGTCGGTACCGCCAACCTGACCACCCCGGTCACGATCCCCGGCAGCGCATTGTCGGTGGTCGCCCCGGCCACCACGACGAGCCCGGCCCAGCGCGCCGCGGTGAGCAACGCCCTGGCTGGCAAGACCAACCTGATCGACGTCGGCATCGACCGCCGCAAAGGTTCGGCCGCGTATCGCTGGACGCCGGATCCGAACTGGGACGTCAAGGCGGCGTACTCGCATGAAAAACGCGAAGGCACCCAGATCGCCGGCTTCCCGATCGGCGGCCTCGCCGGAACTTCGTTGCAGCAGATGCAGGCGCCGCGGCCGATCGACGACACCACGCAGATCGGCAAGCTGAGCGGCCAGTATTTCGGCGCGACGCCGTGGGGCGGCCGCTACAACGTCCAGGTCGGCGGCGGCTTCTCGCTGTACGACAACAGCTTCGATTCGTTCACGGTGCAGAATCCGTTCTACGACGCCGGCAACCCTCGGGTCTTCTCACCGGCGGCGCGGATCAGCCTGATGCCGAGCAATCAGGCGTACAACACCGGGGTGACCAGCGGCATCGACCTGCCGTTCAAGACCCGCTGGAACAGCACCTTCCAGTATTCGACGATGCGGCAGAACGAGTCATTCATTCCGTTCACGGCGAATCCGAACGTCAGGACGTCGCCGCTGCCGGCATCGAGCCTCAACGGTGAAGTCAACACCGCGCTGTACAACACCACCGCCACGACCCAGTGGACGCCGGAATTCCGTACCACCACGCGTTATCGCTATTACGACAACGACAATCAGACGCCCGAATTGCTGATGCCGAACTATGTGGTGGAGGATTCGTCCGCCACCGGCATCGCCGCCGGCGTCCCGCGGCGGTCGCTGTCGATGTCCTACACCAAGCAGAATGCCAGCGGCGAAATGCAGTGGCGTCCCGCCAAGTGGGTGACGCTCGGCAGCAGCTTCGGGTGGGAGCAATGGGACCGCACCCGTCGCGACGCCAACGTCACCAACGAGTTCATCGGCAAGCTGACCGCCGACTTCAAGGTTCACGACATCGCGACGCTGCGCACCAGCGGCCAGTATTCGGAACGGCGCTACGACAACTACGATGGCTTGGCGATGGCGCGCGAGACCTACTACAGCGCCACCGCCAACAACGGCACCAACATGCTGCTGCGCAAGTTCGACATGGCGAACCGCAACCAGACCAAGGCCAATGCGTTCCTCGACATTTCCGGCCCGAGCGGCAGCATTTTCCGCGATTTCGTGGTGTCGCCCACCGCCGGCCTGCGGTTTGAGGATTACCCGGACGATCCGCTGTTCTTCGGCTTGAAGAAGAACAACACCTGGAACGCCGGCGTCGATGTACCCTTCCCCTTCCC
>NZ_QPFS01000214.1:0-3396 GCF_010906995.1 Rhodopseudomonas sp. WA056
TCGCAGGATCGAGATCCCGCGCCGCCAGCACGGCCTGATACAGGCGCTCGAGCGAATCAGTCATTGAAACAGCCTAGTTCAAATCGATGTCAGACGTGTAAACGCAACTCGGCTGCGCCGTCCCTCTTTAGAAGGGACGGCGGCGTCATCGGTCTGCGTCAAGTCTGCTCAGTAGCCGTAATAGTACGGTCGTGGGCCGTAGGGTGCGCCATAGTAACGTGGCCCCCCATAGTAACCCGGCCCGCCATAGTAGGCCGGCCCTGGGCCATAGTAATAGCGGTAGCGGCTCTCATAGGCGTCGCGCCTAGCCTGAGCAGCGGCGATTGCGCCGATGGTGCCGACAATCCCGATAAAGGCCGCGGCAGCGGCCGCATTGCCACTGTTTCCGCCGCGCCGGACATGGCGGCGCTTCTTGGCGGCACTGAAGTCGGTGAGCGGTTCGGCAACGGAGCCGGCGGTCTGCAATTTGGTGGGAGTCGCGGCCAAGGCCGCCGCGGGCTGCAGCGTCGGGACCGCCAGCGCGACGGCAACCAGAATCGCAACGGCACGGCCGCCCGACGGCAACAGGGATTTGCGCTTGTGCATCGTCATCCTCCGCCTGACGGGTTGTCTGGTCGATCGGCGAGACAACCGCTGCCATTCAGCTAAGGTTCCGCTTCGGAAACACAAGGGTCGGCGGCTCGCTGCGGCGCAGGGATGCTCGCGCGGAAAAAGCAAATGGCCGGGGTGGGCCCGGCCATTCGGTCGCGAGGAAGCCGATAGGGCGGCAGCGGAATCAGCCCTTGGCGAGCTGCTGATCGAGATCGTGCAGCACCTGGTAGCACGGCAGCACCTGGGCGACGCTGGCATTGGGTTCACGGCCTTCGCGGATCGCGGCGAAGAACTCGCGGTCCTGCAGCTCGATGCCGTTCATCGAGACGTCGACCTTGGAGACGTCGATCTTCTCTTCCTTGCCGTTCACCAGATCGTCGTAGCGGGCGATGTAGGTGCCGTTGTCGCAGATGTAGCGGAAGAAGGTGCCGAGCGGCCCGTCGTTGTTGAACGACAGCGACAGCGTGCAGATCGCGCCGTTCGCCGCCTTGAGCTGGATCGACATGTCCATCGCGATGCCGAGATCGGGATGGATCGGTCCCTGCACGGCGTTGGCCTTCACGATCTTTGATCCGGCCTGATAGGCGAACAGATCGACGGTGTGGGCGGCGTGGTGCCACAGCAGATGGTCGGTCCAGCTCCGCGGCTGGCCGAGCGCGTTCATGTTGGTGCGGCGGAAGAAGTAGGTCTGCACGTCCATCTGCTGGACGTTCAGCTCACCGGCCTTGATCTTCTTATGCACATACTGATGGCTCGGATTGAAGCGGCGGGTGTGGCCGCACATCGCCACCAGGCCGGTCTGCTTCTGCAGATCGACCACCGCCTGCGCGTCAGCCAGCGAATCCGCCAGCGGGATTTCGACCTGGACGTGCTTGCCGGCGCGCAAACAGTCGATGCCCTGCTGCGCATGCATCTGGGTCGGCGTGCAGAGGATGACGGCATCGACCTCCTTGATCGCCAGCGCGTCGGACAGTTCGGTCGAGACGTGCGCGATGCCGTACTTCGTGGCGACCTCCTGGGTCGGCTCCAGCCGGCGGCCGATCAGCGACACCACCTCGACGCCGTCGATGTTCTTGATGCCGTCGAGATGCTTGATGCCGAACGCACCCGCTCCCGCGAGGGCGACCTTGATCGTCTTTGCCATGTCAGGCGTTCTCCAGAATGAGGTGGCCGACCGCAGTGTTGCTGGCCGGGACGTGATAGAAACGGTGGGCGACCTTGGGTTTGGGGCCGCCGGCGACATCGCTCATCGCGCCGCGCGCGATCAGCCACATCACTAGCTCGATGCCCTCGGAGCCCGCCTCGCGGACGTAATCGATATGCGGCTTCCGTGACAGGCCTTCCGGATCGTTGATGAGCTGATCGAGGAAGGCGTTGTCCCATTCGCGATTGATCAGGCCGGCGCGCGGCCCCTGGAGCTGGTGGCTCATGCCGCCGGTGCCCCAGATCTGCACGTTGAGGTCTTCGTCGTAGGAGCGGATCGCCTTGCCGATCGCCTGGCCGAGCATGTAGCAGCGCCGGCCCGAAGGCACCGGATATTGCACGACGTTGACGGCGAACGGGATCACCGGGCAGGGCCAGGCCTGCGGCTCGCCGCACATCAGGCTGAGCGGTACGGTGAGGCCGTGGTCGACATCCATCTTGTTGACGATGGTGAGGTCGAAATCGTCCTGGATCACCGACTGGGCGATATGCGCGGCGAGCCGCGGATGGCCGATCACCTTCGGCACCGGCCGCGGTCCCCAGCCTTCATCGGCCGGCTGATACTCGGCCGCGGTGCCGATCGCGAAGGTCGGGATCAGGTCGAGACTGAAGGCAGTGGCGTGATCGTTGAACACCAGGAATATTACGTCGGGCTTCTGGTCCTTCAGCCACTGCTTGGAGAATTCGTAGCCCTTGAACACCGGCTGCCAATAGTCTTCGCCGGTCTTCTTCATGTCGATCGCGGCGCCGATCGCCGGGACGTGCGAGGTGTAAACGCTGGCGGTGATCCGGGCCATTACTTCTTCTCCCCGATGTAGCGGTTGCCGTCGATCGGACGGCCGCCGCCGACCATCATGTTGCGATATTCCTCTTCGGTCATCCCGGTCATCGAGCCGGCCATCTGCTGGAAGCTCTTGCCGTCGGTGGCGCCGATCTTGGCGAGAAAGTAGATGTTGCCGCCGAGCGCGATGCAGCGGTTGAGGTCGCGATCGAGCACCGCCTGTTTCTGCTCCTCGGTCATCGGCCACTCGTCGAGATAGGAGCGCTCGTCCGCCTTGAACCGGGCGCGGTTCTCGGCCTTCATCAGCGACATACAAAACTGGTTCAGATGATAGCCCTGGCGCGACATGTCGGCGTCGAAGATCGTGGTGCCGGGCACGTCGGTGTAGGGTTTTTCGAGGGGCATGGTGGGGTCTCCTCTGTGTTCCATGTTATTAGCTCGTCATGGCCGGGCTTGTCCCGGCCATCCACGTTCTTGTTGCGGAGCGTCCGCTTTCGTGGATGCCCGGGACAAGCCCGGGCATGACGGTGTTACTTCTCCTCCGGCCAGTATAGCCGCATCGGGTTGTCGACCAGTAGTTTGCGTTGAAGTTCCGGCGTGATCGCGATGTGCGGGATGAAGTCGACCAGCAGGCCGTCGTCGGGCATGTGGTCCTTCAGGTTCGGATGCGGCCAGTCGGTTCCCCACAGCACGCGATCCGGGAAGGTCTCGACGATGCGGCGGGCGAACGGCACCACGTCGCGATAGGCGTTCTGTTGGCCGTGCAAAGCCGGCGGGCCGGACACCGACAGTCGCTCCGGGCAGCTCACCTTCGACCAGAC
>NZ_QPFS01000215.1:0-3379 GCF_010906995.1 Rhodopseudomonas sp. WA056
GCGTTCTACGAGTTCAAGGACCAGGGCGTCTGGAGCGGCAACCTCCGCGTTCAGCGCAACTTCTGATCCTCGCTTCGCAAGCGAGTATCTGATCAACCCCGGCGGGCAACCGCCGGGGTTTTTCGTTGTGGCGGGTCTGACCGCAGGTGTCGGATCGGATGCAGAAGCCGTTGATTCTGTGGCCGGCATCTGCACTCAGCCTGTCGGATCAGGACGCTGCGCCAAAAGTGGCAGGTCTGCTTCAATCAGTCGATGAAGCTCCGGTGCAGTCCGGGACGGGTGAAATACGATTGGCCCCGCAAGGCGCCTGCTCGGATCGCGCGGCTGCT
Organism: Rhodopseudomonas sp. WA056; assembly: GCF_010906995.1. NCBI lineage: Bacteria > Pseudomonadati > Pseudomonadota > Alphaproteobacteria > Hyphomicrobiales > Nitrobacteraceae > Rhodopseudomonas > Rhodopseudomonas sp. WA056. Next base: position 330 of record NZ_QPFS01000215.1, read on the forward strand.
TCCGGGGTGTCGATCATGGCTGGCCGGAAAGGTGCGTCGTTCTATTCGCGACCGGCGCCGCGGCGCAGGTCGGCTTCGATCTGCAGCCGGTGTCCGCCGCCGAAACGTGCACGATACACCTGCAGATTTTCCATGATGCGCTGCACGTAGTTGCGGGTTTCCGAAAACGGGATCAGTTCGACCCAGTCGACGGCGTCGACTTTCGGATCGCGCGGGTCGCCGTAGCGCTCGACCCATTTGCGCACACTGCCGCGGCCGGCGTTGTAGCCGGCGAAGGTCATGATGTAGGAGCCACGATAGTCTTCGATCAGGCCGCCGAGCTCGGCGGCGCCGACCGCCGCGTTGTACACCGAATCGGATTTGAGCCGCTGGAGGTCGAAGCTGCAGCCGTGGCGGCGGCAGACGTATTTGCCGGCGTCGGGCGTCACCTGCATCAGGCCATAGGCGTTGGCCGGAGAAACGACTGCCGGGTTGAAGCCGCTCTCCTGGCGGGCGATCGCATAGACGATCGCGCGTTCGACCTCGGGGCCGACCGACCTGAATTGCGGGATGCCGATCACCGGATATGCGTAATGCTCGAACGGCAGGCCACGATTGAGCGCCGCCTTGCCGACGAGCAGCATCGCGCGAGCATCGTTGTGACGCGCCGCGGTTTCGCTGAGGCCGATCAGGGCGTCCACGTCGCCATTCTCGCCGACGTCGGCGTAGATCGGAATCGCCATGTCGCCTTCGTCGATCGCGTACAGCAGGTTCACCGCGCGGACGACTTCGAGCCGATCGGCGTTGCGGCCGTGGCCAGAAGGTGGACCATTGAGGTCCAGTTGAGGCAGACCGAGCTTGGCGCGCGACAACTGGCCATAATAGCTGGTCGAGTGCGCCGCCGATGCGGAATAGGCGGCACGTGCTTCCTGAATGCGGCCGGCGGCCTCCGCGGCGCGCCCCTGCCAATAGCCGGCGCGTGCCAGTGATGTCGGATTGGTGGTTTCGCGGCCCAGCCGGGCGAAGTGCCGCGTCGCGGTGGCTGGATCGCTCAGAAACCGCAGCGCGATCCAGCCGGCGGTGAATTCGTGCTCGGTTTGATAGACGCTTCTGGTCGGTATGGCCGCATCGCGCGCGACCAGATAGGCCAGACGATAGTCGCCGATGTCGATCAGCTTGCGCGCCACCAGTCGGCGCTCGATCCACCATTCGTCGAGATTGTGCAGCCGGTTCGGGTCGCGCGGCACGGTCAGCATCAGGCGGCCGGCTTCGACGATCTTGTCGTCCCGCCGCAGCACGCGAATCTTGCTGAACAGATAGCCGGGATCGTGATGAAGTTCGGCCGGGACGGCCGCAAGCAGGGCCTTTGCGTTCGACTCCTTCTTCTCGACCGCAATCCGGGCCCGGGCGAGGGCGAGCTGTGCATTGCCGAGTCGCCTTGCGGCGCGCAGCGCTGGTCCGAGATCGTTGCCGTAGAGAAATGCGTCCATCCGCGCCTTGTGGTCGCTCGGCGTGATCAGGGGGCCGAACAGCTCCATCGCGGTGGTTTCGTTCGCCTCGGACATGGTGTCGTTGCGCCAGGCGTCTCGGACCAGTTGCTCGGCCGCGCGGCGATCGCCGCGCGCCAGCAGCGCACGCGCCAGTGCCAGCTTGCCTTTGCCGATCGAAGGCTGTGCGTCGTTGAAGAAAGCCAGCACGGCCGCGTCGTCGCGCCGGTCGTCCCACAGCGCCGCCTCCGCGCGTCGGCGGAAGAAACTCTGCGACGGCCAACTCGGATTCGCCCGAATGAACGCAGAATAGCGCTCCACACTGACGCCGTTGTTCTCGCTCCGCAGGATCACCCATTCTGCGAGTTTGCGGGCGACGGGATCGGATATCGAGTTCGCGACGTCGGTGGCGTCACCGGGCTTACGCTGGCGAACCAGCTCGACGACCTTTTGCAGCGCGCCGGCATCGGCAGACGAGGTTGCCGTCGTCGCGGCGACGGCCGAGCGGTTGGCCGGCTTGTGCAGGGTCGCCGCCGGTGCACGTTGTCGCATCGGTTCGACAGCATCGGCCGGGCTGGTGACGGCGAGCTTGGTCGACGGTCGCGGGTCGGGCTTCGGCAGCGACTGGGCCGCCACGGGTTTGGGCGCAGTGCTACCCACCGCCGGCCTCGGTTTCGGCAGAGGCACCTTGTTGGAAGCTGCGAACGCCGCATCGGTGATCCCGGCAACACCAATGCAGAGCGCCAAGGTCGCGGCCGAGGTCAGTAGCGCGGCCGCGAACGGGGGGAGGCGTGTGGGGGATGGATGCAAAGCGCAGTGGCCTCCCTATGGGGGCGATTCGGTAAGTCTGTCAGCATCGGCCGACGGAGTGAAGGCATTCCGCGGAGGCCCCTTGGAATTGCCGAATGTTGTTTGCAGCGATTTAGGGGCAAAAACACGACGCCGCGGTCACGCCGAGGTGAGTCCGATCGCCGCAGGGGGCGGATCGTGGGCGGGAGCCGCGACCGTGTTCGGAAACAGAAACGGCGCCGGTGTCGGCGCCGTTTGGAGATCGATCAACGAGGGATTACGGGCAGGGGTGCCGCCGCCCGTCATAACCGAGATAGGTGCCGGAGGCCGGGTCGTAGGATTTGAAGCGCTTGCGGCAATACGCTTCGGTGCGACGATCGGCGGGCACGACGGTCACGGTCGGCTCGTCGTCATCGTAGTAGTAGTACGGATCGCCGTAATAGCCGTAATAGTAGGGCGATCCGATCACGCCGATTCCGACGCCGGACCAGTATCCGCCGCCCCGCCAGGGCCGGCCATGCCAGCCACCGCCGTGCCAGTGTCGGCCACCACCGTGCCAATGCCGGCCGCCACCTTGCCAGTTGCCACCACCGACCCTCGGACCGACGGGGGCACCGCCGGCGATCGCGCGTCCGGCCAAATCACCGCGGCTGATACCGCCCCCTCCGAACATCGGACCGCCGCCGCGTGGCCCGCCTCCTGAGAACGCAGGACCGCCGCCGCGCGGGCCGCCGCCGCCGAACGCGGGGCCGCCGCCGACAGCAGGGCCACCGCCGCCGCCGCCCCCTCCAACGG
>NZ_QPFS01000216.1:0-3373 GCF_010906995.1 Rhodopseudomonas sp. WA056
GAAAATACTGGTCGATCGGGCTGATCGTCGCGCTGGGGCTGGCGGCGCTGATCGATCCGCGGCGCGGCCGGTTCTTCGCATCAATGGCACCGTGGCTGATGATCCTGTGCGGCGGCCTGGTGCTGGGCCCGCATGTCTGGTGGCTGGCCGCGCATGATTTTCCGACCTTCACCTATGCGGCCGCGCACGAATCGGCCGGCGTCGGCGACAATTTGCGGGATACGCTGACCTATCTGCCCGGTGCCATCGCCTACGCGGCGGTGGCGCTGATCACGGCGGCGGTGGTGCTGCGGCCGTCGCGTGCGGCGCTCGCCGACATCGCGTGGCCGGGCGATTCGCAGCGGCGCACCATCCTGCTGATCCAGGCGCTGCTGATCGTGGCGCCGATGCCGGTGGCGCTGGCGACCGGCATTCGCATCGTGCCGCTGTGGGCGATGCCGGCCTACACGCTGCTGCCGGTCGTGCTGCTGGCCTCGCCGCTGATCGTGGTGGGGCGCGAGGCGGTGCGGCGCGGGCTGATCGTGGCGTCCGTGGTGTCGCTCGGTTCGCTGGCGCTGTCGCCCGTGGTGGCGCTGGTGATCCATTTGAACGATCCGCCGGGACCATTCGAATATGCCTCGCTGCTCGCCGACCATGTCGACCGCGAATGGCGCCGGCACAGCGACCAGCCGGTGCCGCTGGTGGCCGGCGAAACCGTGCTGGCCGAGAATACCGCGTTCTATCTGCGCACCGACACGCTGGGCTTCGAGACTGCGGACCTCGCCGCGCTGAAGCAGCGGGCCGCGGCACGCGGAGCCATCTTGGTATGCCCGGCCGAGGACAAGGGCTGTATCGCGACCGCCGAGCAGATCGTCGCCGGCCAGCCGCAGATCCTGCGCGGCAAGGTGTGGCTCAGCCGGCCGCTGTTCGGGCAGGCCGGCGGGCGGGTCAGCGACGTGTTCTTCCTGGTGCTGCCGACGGGAGCGAGCGCGAAATAACCAAAGCGCGAGACAGCCGGACGGCGATCGGCGAGGCCGCCGGCTACTCTTCTTCGCCGAATTTCGAGCCCATCAGCTCGGTGATCGCGTCCAGCGCCTGGCGGGCTTCGGGGCCGCTCGCCGAGACCGTCACGGTGGTGCCGATCCCGGCCGCCAGCATCATCAGCCCCATGATCGAGGTGCCGCCGACGGTCTCGCCGTTGCGGGTGACCCAGACCTCGGCGTTGAAGCGCTCGGCCATCTGCACGAATTTGGCGGAGGCCCGCGCATGCAGGCCGCGCTTGTTGATGACCGGAATCTCACGGGAAATCTTTTCGGCGGAAGCGCCGGCGGCATGGTCCGGTTCGGAGCCGGGCTGGGGCGCGTCCGCGATCATTTTCCGGCCAACACCCTGCTGGCGATGGTGACGTATTTGCGCCCGGCCTCCTGAGCCAGCGCGATCGCCTCGGGCAGCGAGCGCTCCTCACGGACTTTGGCGAGCTTCACCAGCATAGGTAAATTGATGCCGGCGAGCACTTCGACCTTCGGGCGGCTCATGCAGGAAATCGCCAGGTTGGACGGCGTTCCGCCGAACATGTCGGTCAGGATCGCCACGCCCTCACCGCTGTCGACGCGATTGACCGCCTCGATAATGTCGCTGCGGCACAGATCGGCGTCGTCTTCGGCGCCAATCGTGACGGCTTCGATTTGTTGTTGTGGCCCCATCACGTGTTCCAGCGCTGCCTTGAACTCGTCGGCGAGGCGCCCGTGGGTCACAAGTACCAGACCAATCATCGGAAACTCCTCGCGGGTGCTTTTGGTGCACCGCGCGAACCGGTCACTTTGACCATCCAGAGCCCCTATGCAAGGGGGTCTGCGCGATTCCCCGACGAAGGCAAGGCGCTGAGGAGCTGCGGCAAGGCCGTTCAGTGACGATTGTTGGGCTGATATAGTTACTAAATCGCTGAGAACAAACCTGCAATCAGGCTTCGTCGCCGGTTGCGTCGGTTGTCGTCAGGGCGGCCACCACCAAGGGTAGCGGATCGTAGCCGGCGCCGACCGCGACCCGCGGCAATTGGACGCCGCCGATTTCGGTCCATAGCGCTGCAGCTTCGGGCATCCGCGACGCATCCGCAGCCTGAAGATCGACCACCAGCCCGGCGACGGCGGCTGCGGCGGCCGCGGTCCGTCGTAGCCCGAGGCCGCGGATCTCGATCAGCCCGGCCAGCCCGGGCACCTGACGAACCATCAGCCGTCCGTGCTCCGGCTCCAGAACCACCCGGTCGTCGCCGATCAGTTCGGCTGGCGGGATCTGGCCGGCGCGGCCCGCCATGATCAGCGCCCAGGCGAGCCTGGATTTGCCCGAGCCGGACGCGCCGCGAATCACCACGGCGTGGTCGCCGACCTTGACGGCCGAGGCGTGGACGGTGCGGGGCGACGCCGCGGTCATTTGGCCGGCAGCCGCACGACGAAGCGGGCGCCGGCGACGGTCGGCTCGCCGTCTTCGCCGCGCGGACCGACGCGGTTCTCGGCCCAGATCCTGCCGCCATGGGCCTCGACGATCTGCTTGGAGATCGACAGGCCGAGGCCGGAATTCTGGCCGAAGCCCTGGTGCGGCCGGTCGGTGTAGAAGCGCTCGAAGATCTTCTCCAGCGCGTCCTCGCGGATGCCGGGGCCCTCGTCCTCGACGATGATCTCGATCTCGGCCTTGCGGCGGCGGCACAGGATGCGGACCTTGCCGCCTTCGCAGGAAAACGACTGCGCGTTGGACAGCAGGTTGGAGATCACCTGACCGAGCCGGGAGTCATGGCCCGGCACCGAGAACTGGTCGGAGGCCGGACCGTCGAACTTGACCTCGACCATGGTGCTGTGGCCGAGCCTCGTCTCGTTGGCGACCAGCGTCAGCGTCGTCAGCAGCCTCCGCAGATCGACCTGGGCGGCGTCCTGGCGCTGCAATTCGGCGTCGAGCCGGCTGGCGTCGGAAATGTCGGAGATCAGCCGGTCGAGCCGTTTGACGTCGTGCTCGATCACGCTCAGCAGCCGCGCCCGGCTGTTGTCGGTCTTGGCCAGCGGCAGCGTCTCCACCGCCGAGCGCAGCGAGGTCAGCGGGTTCTTCAGCTCGTGCGACACGTCGGCGGCGAACCGCTCGATCGCCTCGATGCGGTTGTAAAGCGAATCCGTCATGTCGCGCAGCGCGCCCGACAGATGCCCGATCTCGTCACGGCGCTTGGTGAAGTCGGGAATCTCGACCCGGGCGCGAATGCGGCGCCGGACCCGCTCGGCGGCGTCGGCCAGCCGTCGCACCGGGCCGGCGATGGTCGAGGCCAGCAGCACCGACAGCACGAACATCACCACCGCGGCGACGCCGAACACCTTGAGGATCGCCAGCCGCTCGGCGGTCACCATTTGGTCGATGT
>NZ_QPFS01000217.1:0-3334 GCF_010906995.1 Rhodopseudomonas sp. WA056
GCGAGATCACCGCGCAGGTTCTCGACGAAGCCGGTAAATTCGCCAGCGACATCCTGGCGCCGCTGAACCGGGTCGGCGACAAGCACGGCATCAAGCTCGAACACGGCAAGGTCACCACCGCGCCGGGCTGGCCCGATGCCTATCAGCGCTGGATCGCCGCAGGCTGGAACGCGGTGTCGGGACCGGAGGATTTCGGCGGCCAGGGGCTGCCGATGGCGGTCAATGCGGCGTGCACCGAGATCTGGGCGTCGTCGAACATGGCGTTCGGACTGTGCCCGCTGCTGACGCTGTCGGCGATCGATGCGCTGCACACACACGGCAGCGACGAGCTGAAGCAGATCTATCTGTCCAAGCTGATATCGGGCGAATGGACCGGCACGATGCAGCTCACCGAGCCGCAGGCCGGCTCCGACGTCGGCGCGCTGCGCACCCGCGCCGAGCGCGCCGAAGGCGGCAGCTACAGGATCTTCGGCAGCAAAATCTTCATCACCTACGGCGACCACGACATGACCGACAACATCGTGCATTTCGTGCTCGCCCGGCTGCCGGATGCGCCGGCCGGCACCAAGGGCATCTCGCGGTTCCTGGTTCCGAAATTCCTGGTGGGCGCCGACGGCACGCTCGGCGCCCGTAACGACATCTATCCGAGCGGGGTCGAGCACAAGCTCGGCATCCACGCCTCGCCGACCTGCACCATGACGATGGGCGACAATGGCGGCGCGATCGGCTATCTGATCGGCGAAGAAAACCGCGGCATGCAGTGCATGTTCACGATGATGAACCAGGCGCGCCTCGCCGTCGGTCTCGAAGGCGTCGGCATCGCCGACCGCGCCTATCAGCAGGCGCTGGCCTATGCGCAGGAGCGCAAACAGGGCCGCGCGATCGGCAGCACCGGCTCCGGGTCGGATCCGATCATCAAGCACCCGGACGTCAAGCGCACGCTGCTGACGATGCGGGCCCTGACCGGCGCCGCGCGCACGATCTGCTATTCGACCGCGGTCGCGCTCGACATCGCGGCGCGCAGCTCCGATCCCAAGGTCAAAGCCGCCGCCGCCGCGCGCGGCGCACTGCTGACGCCGATCGCCAAAGCGTTTTCCACCGACATCGGCATCGAGGTCGCCTCGCTCGGCGTCCAGATCCACGGCGGCATGGGCTTCATCGAGGAGACCGGCGCCGCGCAGCACTATCGATAGTGCTGCGCGGCGCGCGGATCGCGCCGATCTACGAAGGCACCAACGGCATCCAGGCGATCGACCTCGTCACCCGCAAGCTCGGCAGCAATGGCGGCGCCTCGGTGTTCGCGCTGCTCGACGAGTTGAAGCTGATCGTCAAAAGTGTCGAAGCGTCGAACGACCCCGGCTTCGGCCTCACCGGCCTGCGGCTGCGCGAGGCGCTGGAATCGCTCGATCGCACCAGCCGCTATCTGCTCGACAAGCTCGGCGGCGCCACCAACGATGCGCTGGCCGGCGCCACGCCTTACCTGCGCCTGTTCGGCGCCACGCTGGGCGGCTGCACGCTGGCGGCTGAAGCGCTCGCGGCGCGCGATCTCGACGGCATCAGCGCGCCGTCACGCTATGTCGCGCTGGCGCGGTTCTTCGCCGAGACGGTCGCCGTCCAGGCCCCGGCGCTGGAGCGCAGCGTGATCGACAGCGCCGAAGCAGTGGCCGGTGCCGAAGCGGTGCTGTCAGCCTGATCCGCCGCGCAAGCGGCCATACCGAAGCCCGCCACCGCGAGCGGGCCGTTCCTGGGGGAAATCATGTCCGAGCATCTGATCGTCGCCGATGAAGAGGGCGTGCGCGTGATCACCATGCGCCGTCCGGAAAAGAAGAACGCCCTGACGCAGGGCATGTATCGCCGGATGAGCGAGGCGATCCGTTCGGCGCAGGACGATTCCAACGTCCGCTGTCTGGTGATCACCGGCGGCTCCGGCGTGTTCACCGCCGGCAACGACCTCGACGACTTCCTCAAAGCCGGCACCGACCAGAGCGGTGCGCCGCGGGTGTCGGCTGCGACGGATTTTCTCTACGCACTGGCGCACAACCAGAAACCGCTGATCGCCGCGGTCGACGGGCTGGCGATCGGCATCGGCACCACGATGCTGTTTCACTGCGACTACGTGTTGGCCTCCACCGCCGCCACCTTCTCGACGCCGTTCATCCAGCTCGGCCTGGTGCCCGAAGGCGCCTCGAGCCTGCTGGCGCCGCGCACAATGGGCCACCAGCGCGCCTTCGCGATGCTGGTGATGGGACAGAAGCTCAGCGCCGAGCAGGCGCGCGAGGCCGGCTTCGTCAACGCGGTGGTGCCGCCCGGCCAGACCGAGGCCGACGCGATGAAAGCCGCCCGCGACATCTGCGCGCTGCCGGCCGAAGCGGTGGCGATCTCGCGCAAGCTGATCAAGCCGTCACCGGACGAGCTGGTTGCGCGGATCGATCAGGAGAGCAAACTGTTCGGCGAGCGCATGAAGTCGCAGGAAGCGGTCAGCGCGTTCATGAAGTTCTTCCAGCGGAAGAAGGGATAGCGGGGTTTTCGAGCCAGCCAGAAGCAGGCGCGGTTGAACAGGACGCATCAAGGAAATGCAACGGCGAGCCGCACGATCCGGCGAAGCCGATACCAGGCGGAATCTGACATTCCCGTCCTATCCGGACTGATTAGGCCCGGGGCTCGTCGTCGCCCCCGATGCGGTACCCGATGCCCGGTTCGGTCAGGATGATCTGCGGCTCGTCGGCGCGAGCCTCGATCTTCTGGCGAAGCTGGCCGACATAGACTCGCAGATATTGCGTATCCGAGGTGTGCGCGGGCCCCCAAACCGCCGCGAGAATCTGCCGATGAGTGACCACGCGGCCGGCGTGCCGCGCCAGGAACGACAGCAGCTCGAATTCCTTCGGCGTCAACTTCAACTCGGCTCCGTCGCGGACGACGCGATGGCGCACTGCATCGATCTCGATACTGCCGACTTTTAGTCGCAGGGGCTCCGCGTTGCGCCGCTGTCGGTGACGCAGCGCTGCGCGCATCCGCGCCATCAACTCGCCGATGCTGAACGGCTTGTTGACGTAGTCGTCGGCGCCGAGATCGAGCGACTCGATCTTCTCGATCTCGCGCTCGCGCGCCGACAGCACGATGATGGGGACCTCCGACCAACCGCGAACCTGGCGGATGACGTCCTTGCCATCGCCATCGGCGAGACCGAGATCGAGCAGCACCAGATCGGGCGCGTCGGCGGCGATACGCTTGACCGCATCGGTGACGGTCGCGGCGCTCGCCATCTCGTAGCTGTTGGCTTCCAAGGCCGGCCTGAGGAAGCGCAGGATCGCCGGTTCGTCGTCGACCACCAGCA
>NZ_QPFS01000218.1:0-3330 GCF_010906995.1 Rhodopseudomonas sp. WA056
ACGTTAATGCGCACATTCCGGCGAAATCATGGGAGCCCCTCCCCTTGTAAGCACCTGCAAAAGTGAGGTATTCGAAAGTCCCCGCCGGGTGGCACGCCCCGCCCGGCCCCCGCGCTCGTAGCTCAGCTGGATAGAGCATCGGATTTCGATTCCGAGGGTCGGAGGTTCGAATCCTTCCGAGCGCGCCATTTTTCGCGACAGCGCATTCCACGACCTCGTCGATCCGCCGCGCGGTCTTCGGCGCGTGGATATCCGGCGATCAGGGCGACGGCTGCTCCGTCGACATGCCATCGGTCGCGGCAAGGATCTTCGGCGTCTCCGTTCCCCCATCCGTCCGGTCCCGCCCGACGATCTGAACGACGACGGCGCCCCCATCGCATCCGCGCCCGACGTCGGGGCACCGGGATAGACGACATTGAATCGCACCGTTGGGAATTCACCGCGGGCGCAATCGGCCGAACAAACCGACCGGCTTCGCGGGCTCACTCGAAAAGCGCCTGCAAGCGCCAGACAGTGCCCGCCGCGACGGACCGAGAGCCACCCGCGCACCGGCCCTATCCGCGACAACTGATTAGCACGAGCAAACACTGGTACTCATACGAAGCGCTGGTTTCACACACTGCTAATCGATTTCTTCCAAGTCTGGGCCGCACCGACGTCGCGACAGCGATCGCCTTCCTCTGGGGTTCTCGACCATGAAATTCGACCGAATCGGAAACAAGCTCGGGCTCGCCGGTGTCGTCGGCGTCCTGCTCGCGGGCGGCATGCTGATCAACCAGATCATTGCCGAGCGCAATATCACCGCCGCCAACAACCTCGCCGACGGCCAGCAGTTCATCAACGAGCACACGCTGGAGGCGAATATCGCGCTGCGACGGATGCAGCTCGCGGTGCGCGACATCCGGCTCGCGAAAACTCCCGCCGAGATGGAGAAGCCGATCGCGTCGCTGGCGGAGATGAGCACTCGCACCCAAAAAGAACTCGAGTCGGCGGCTTTGCGCACCGTGAAGCCGGAGAACAGGCAGCGGATCGAGAAGATCAACGCGCTCGCGAAGGAGTACGAGACCCAGGCCGGTGCTCAGGTCAAGACGATCCAGCAGGCATTCGCAATGGCCGCCAAACGAGACCTGGTGTCGAGCGAATGGCGCAAGTCGTTCGAAGCCCTAAAGGCTTCTCCAGTGGTCGCCGCCAACCGTATCGAGATCGAGCGGGCGATGTACGAAGCCGATTCGCATTACAACGCGATCCGCGCGGCGAACTGGCGGTACACCGCGAGCGGCGACGACAGCCAGAGGAAAGTCATCGAACTACGCGCCGCCGCCTTGAGCGAGGCTCTGGCCCGGCTGCGCAATATCTCCAGCGACAAGGCGCTCACGGCAGCCGCGGACCAGCTCTCGGCGGACGTCAAGGCGTTCCTCGATCTGGCCAATGAGGCGGTGAAGCTGGACGGCATCAGGAATGAGCAGTCCGCCGCGATGCTGACGACCGCCGGGCAGATGGGCCCATTGATGCGCGAAGCGGTCGACGTGTCGAGCAAGAGCTTCCGCGCCGCCAAGGATAGCGCCGACGCCGAACTCGCCCAGGCCAACCGCGTCAGCTTCCTCGCCGCGAGCGCGGTGATGCTGGCGCTGATCGGCTCGGTGATCTTCACCTTCCTCGGCGTCGCCCGTCCGCTGACGCGGCTGAACGGCGCGCTCGGCCGCATCGCGGCCGGAGAACTCAATGCCGAAATCCCCGGCGCGACCCGCGGCGACGAAGTCGGCGACATCGCCAAGACCGTGGTGGTGATCAGCAAGAACGCCGAGCAGAAGGCACGCGAGGAAGCCGAGGCGCAAGCCAAGCAGGAGCAGATCGCGGCGCAGCGCCGCAAGGCAGAGATGATCCAGCTCGCCGACAGTTTCGAAGCCGCCGTCGGCGAGATCGTCGACACGGTGTCGTCGGCCTCGACCGAACTCGAAGCCTCCGCTTCGACGCTGACATCGACCGCCGACCGCTCGCAGGAGCTCACCACCATGGTGGCGGCCGCCTCCGAAGAAGCCTCCACCAACGTGCAGTCGGTAGCGTCGGCGACCGAGGAACTGTCGTCCTCGGTCAACGAGATCAGCCGTCAGGTCCAGGATTCCGCGCGGATGGCCAATGAAGCGGTCAGCCAGGCCCGCATGACCAACGATCGAGTCGGCGAACTGGCGACGGCGGCGTCCCGGATCGGCGACGTCGTCGAACTGATCAACCAGATCGCAGGGCAGACCAATCTGCTCGCGCTCAACGCCACCATCGAGGCGGCGCGCGCCGGCGAAGCCGGACGGGGCTTCGCGGTCGTCGCGTCGGAAGTGAAAGCGCTGGCGGAGCAAACCGCGAAGGCGACCGGCGACATCAGTCAGCAGATCTCCGGCATCCAGGCGGCGACCCAGGAATCGGTCGGCGCGATCCGCGACATCAGCAGCACCATCGAGAAGCTGTCGGAGATCGCCTCGACCATCGCGTCGGCTGTCGAGGAACAGGGCGCCGCGACCCAGGAGATCTCCCGCAACGTGCAGCAGGCCGCGCAGGGCACCCAGCAGGTCTCCTCGAATATCAACGACGTGCAGCGCGGCGCCACCGAAACCGGCTCGGCGTCGGCGCAGGTGCTGTCCGCGGCCCGGACGCTGTCCAGCGACAGCAACCGGCTGCGCAGCGAGGTCGGGCGCTTCCTCTCCACGGTCCGCGCCGCGTAGCACGCAACGCAAAGCTCGACGGGCCGCGCGTCCTGCCGCTCAGGCATCGACCACGGCCCGTCGCTTTGGCGCAGCGCCCCGCCGCCGCCAACGGCCCCTCGGCTTCGCGCGTTCCTGTCACGTTGACGGCGATCGGCCGGCTTTGGCATAACAGCCTTGCGCCTTCGCGATGTTGCGGGGCGCGGGGGACGCGATGAGGAACGGGCTGTATTCGATTCATGCCGATCTGCTCGACGGCCGCTCCGGCAAGGGCAGCGGCGTGGTGTTGTTCCGCGACGGCAAGATCCTGGGCGGCGACGCCTATCTGTTCTACGTCGGCAGCTATGTCAGCACCGGCGACAGCTTCAAGGGCGAAGTCACCGTCACCCAGCACACCCCGAGCCCGGACGCCAATCCGCTGTTCGGGGGCCAGAAGGAACCGGTGGGCATCGGCGTCACCGGCACCTCGACCGGCGACGCGGCGGTGATGAACGGCACCGCGCTGGTCGGCAAATCCAGCCAGATTTTCCGAGCGACACTGCGCCGGCTGGCCGACGCCGACTGACTGCGGCAAGCGGCGGCACGCCGACGTGGGCCGTATCCGCCGCCGCCGCCACCTGCCCTTGCGCCCTTTCTT
>NZ_QPFS01000219.1:0-3317 GCF_010906995.1 Rhodopseudomonas sp. WA056
ACGCGTATGGACGATCTTCTTCGTGAGTTTTTGACGGAGACTTTCGAGAGCCTGGACACGGTCGACAACCAGTTGGTCCGTTTCGAGCAGGAGCCGAACAACGCGAAGATATTGGACAATATTTTCCGTCTTGTTCACACCATCAAGGGGACCTGCGGTTTTCTAGGATTGCCGCGGCTGGAAGCGCTTGCGCATGCGGCCGAGACGTTGATGGGCAAATTCCGGGACGGGATGCCGGTGACGGGTGAGGCGGTGACGCTGATCCTGACCACGATCGACCGGATCAAGGACATTCTCACGCAGCTCGAGGCGACCCAGGCCGAGCCCGAGGGCGAGGACGGCGACCTGATCGGTGAGCTGGAGCGGCTGTCGATGCGGACGGCGGAGGAGATCGCGGCCGAGCTCGGCGGCGCTGTGCCGGAGGTGGTTGCGGACGTAGAGGTCATGGAGGCCGAAGCGCCGGCGACTGAGGCGGTGGCGGATGCGGCCACCGAGGGCACGCTGGTGGCGCAGACGCTGGAGCGTCCGCTGCGGCCGGGCGAGGTGTCGCTGGACGAGCTGGAGCGGGCCTTCCGCGAGACCGCGATCGAGGTCGAGGCGCCGCCGCTGCAGCCGGCCGTGAGCGAGGCTCCGGCCGTCGTCGAGGCCGCGCAGCCCGAGCCGAAGCCGGCCGCCAAGCCGAAGGCCGCCAAGCCGGCGGCCAAGAAGTCCGGCGGCGACGGCGAGGGCGCTGCCGAAGGCGGCGGGGGCGGCGGGGTCGCCAACCAGTCGATCCGCGTCAACGTCGATACCCTCGAACATCTGATGACGATGGTGTCGGAGCTGGTGCTGACCCGTAACCAGCTTCTGGAGATCAGCCGCCGCCACGAGGACAACGAGTTCAAGGTGCCGCTGCAGCGGCTGTCGACGGTGACGGCCGAGCTGCAGGACGGGGTGATGAAGACCCGGATGCAGCCGATCGGCAACGCCTGGCAGAAGCTGCCGCGGATCGTGCGCGATCTGGCGGGCGAACTCGGCAAGCAGATCGAGCTGGAGATGCACGGCGCCGACACCGAGCTCGACCGCCAGGTGCTCGACCTGATCAAGGATCCGCTCACCCACATGGTGCGCAACTCCGCCGACCACGGCCTGGAGCGGCCGGAGGAGCGGGTCCGGAACGGCAAGCCCGAGCAGGGCACGATCCGATTGAGCGCCTATCACGAGGGCGGCCACATCGTGATCTGCATCGCCGACAACGGTCGCGGGCTCGACACCGAGCGGATCAAGGCCAAGGCCTTGGCCAACGGTCTGGTCACCGAGGTCGAACTCGAGAAGATGACCGAGGCGCAGATCCACAAGTTCATCTTCGCGCCGGGGTTCTCGACCGCCGCCGCCGTCACCTCGGTGTCCGGCCGCGGGGTGGGCATGGACGTGGTGCGCACCAATATCGACCAGATCGGCGGCACGATCGAGGTGAAGTCGGTCGCGGGCGAAGGCTCGGCGATCACCATCAAGATCCCGCTGACGCTTGCGATCGTCTCGGCGCTGATCGTGGAAGCCGGCGGCGACCGGTTTGCGATCCCGCAGCTCGCGGTGGTCGAACTGGTGCGGGCGCGGGCCAACTCCGAGCACCGCATCGAGCGGATCAAGGACACCCCGGTTCTCAGGTTGCGCGACAAGCTGCTGCCGCTGATCCATCTGAAGAAGCTGCTCGGCATCGACGAGGGCACCAACAGCGAGCCGGAGAACGGCTTCATCGTGGTGACGCAGGTCGGCAGCCAGACCTTCGGCATCGTGGTGGACGGCGTGTTCCACACCGAAGAAATCGTGGTCAAGCCGATGTCGACCAAGCTGCGTCACATCGGGATGTTCTCGGGCAACACCATCCTGGGCGACGGCGCGGTGATCATGATTGTCGATCCCAATGGCATTGCGCAGGCGCTCGGCACCGCGGTGTCGGCGCAGCACGACATCTCCGACCAGGCGGCGGCGAGCCGCAACGCCTCGGCCGAACAGCTCACCTCGCTGCTGGTGTTCCGCGCCGGCTCGAGCCAGCCCAAGGCGGTGCCGCTGTCGCTGGTGACGCGTCTGGAAGAGATCGCCTCGGACAAGATCGAGATGTCGAACGGCCGCTACATGGTGCAGTACCGCGACCAGCTGATGCCTTTGGTGCTGATGGAGGGCGTCGAAGTGGCCTCCAGCGGGGTGCAGCCGATCCTGGTGTTCGCCGACGAGGACCGGTCGATGGGCCTGGTGGTCGACGAGATCGTCGACATCGTCGAGGAGCATCTGCACATCCAGGTCGGCTCCAGCCGCGAGGGCATCCTCGGCTCTGCGGTGATCAAGGGCCAGGCGACCGAAGTGATCGACGTCGCGCACTTCCTCCCGATGGCGTTCTCCGACTGGCTGGCGCGCAAGGAGATGCGGCAGACGATGACCACCCGGTCGGTGCTGCTGGTCGACGACAGTGCGTTCTTCCGTAACATGCTGGGTCCGGTGCTGAAGGCGGCGGGCTACAAGGTGCGGGTCGCGACCTCGGCGGTCGAGGGTCTTGCGGTGCTGCGCTCGGGCGCGCAGTTCGACGTGATCCTGACCGACATCGAGATGCCGGAGATGAACGGCTTCGAGTTCGCCGAGGCGATCCGCGCCGACACCAAGATGTCGAACCTGCCGGTGATCGCGCTGAGCTCGCTGGTGTCGCCGGGTGCGATCGAACGCGGCCGTCAGGCCGGTCTTACCGACTACATCGCCAAGTTCGACCGTCCGGGCCTGATCGCGGCGCTGAAGGAGCAGACCACGGTGCATGCGGTGCCGGAAGTGCTGGAGCAGGCGGCATGAGCGAGACCAGGAAGGACACCCCCGCGATGACCCGCGCCATCGACGCGATCAGCGGCAACACCACCCAGTTCGCCACCGCGATGATCGGCGGGCAGTTGTTCGGGCTGCCGATCAGCCGGGTGCAGGACGTGTTCATGCCGGAACGGCTGACCCGGGTGCCGCTGGCGCCGGACGACGTCGCCGGCGTGCTCAACCTGCGCGGCCGGATCGTCACCGCGATCGACATGCGGGCCCGTCTCGGCCTGCCCAGGAACCAGGACGGCAAGCCGCCGATGGCGATGGGCGTCGACCTGCGCGGCGAATCCTACGGCCTCCTGATCGACTCCATCGGCGAAGTGCTGACCCTGCCCGACGAGGGCCGCGAGACCAACCCGGTCAACCTCGATCCCCGCATGGCATCCTTCGCCAACGGCGTCCACCGCCTCGACGGACAGCTCATGGTCGTCCTCGACGTCGACAAAGTACTCGAAATCGCAACCCAACGTATGGCTGCATGACGT